>JAILEN010000205.1 GCA_024687655.1 Lachnospiraceae bacterium
TGATAACAGCTGTGCCACTATCATCACCGGAAGTCAATGTGTTACCTGACAATGAGCAACCGCCAGTAGAAGATCCATCCTTAAAGGCGAAGGAAACTACTCCCCCTGACCCGGAGACCAGCGTTGAAAGATCAAGCGTCCCGCTGCCCTTCTGAAGCCTGGCTGTTGTTGTCACAACCGCAGGATCCGTTCCCTTTGCAATCGTAAAGTTCGCCGTAGCAGAGCCGCCCTGATAATTAGTGCTTTCTGCAGTAATCCCGTCAATATATACCTGGGGGCTGGTTACAGCCAGGGTGCCCTGGGTATATGTAATGTTATAATTTGATGTCACATCGTTTCCACTTGCATCCTTAATAACCGCATTGCTCGGTGTGATCGTACCGCTTGGCGTAATAGCAGACGTGCTGCTTGCTGTAAGTGTGACGCCGCTCAGTGTATGTCCGGATACCGCGTCTGTAAGTGTTGCCTTTGAAACATCCTGAACTATTGTACCGTCTATTTCCACACTCTGTGCGCTTGCAGTTACAGTAGCCGGCCTCTGTGCAATGGTAACCGGTTGACCCAGTCTCACGTGTTCCGAATCACTATGATAATTGTCCCCTTCCACGTAATACCAAATATAATAATCTCCGGCATTCATCGCTGTAGGAATAGATGTGCTGTATGACAGACCCACAGGCTCTGCCGTGCTGTCACTTGAGGTAACGGCATATTTCGCAGTTCCACCTGTAACAGTTCTCCCCACAAACAAGTTATTATATTTCTCAAAAGAAAAATTTCAACCCATTTGGGATAAACGTCAAGATTTTGGGATAAACGTCAACTCTGATATGAGCTTTCCGGCATTTCTCATGATATTCTTATTTTCAAACCCACAAATCTGTGATAGCATCATTTATTATATTAAGGATCCATCATGAGAAAAGGAGCGTTATAGGAGCATTTTTATGAACATAGCTTTGGTTGACGATATGCCGCAGGAGCTTACAAGGCTCTCCGGGATCATAGAGGATTATGGTCTTAAGCATCACATCCCTGTGGAGCTATCGACATTCGCCAGTGGAGAAGCACTTCTTTCAGACTACCGCCCACTCCAATATACGCTTATCTTCATGGATATATACATGGACGGTATGTCAGGCGTGGATGCAGTACAAAACATTCGTGAATCTGATAAGGAGACTCTGATCGTCTTTCTTACCACCAGCGCAGATCATACCTTTGATGCTTTTAAAGTACATGCCTATGAGTATATCCTGAAGGTTCCTGAGAGTGAAAAGCTGAAAGCCTAAATGTGGCGTGTTTTGGATGAAGTAGTATCGCTCCACAGCATATCAGAAGCAGGGATCACAGTTTCTGTAGAAGGAGAAGAGAAAACGTTTCCTTTCTCAAGCATCGTATTTGCCCAGACCAATAAAAACTATATCCGGATCACAGATCGCCATGGGCAGGCATTTCTTACACGTATGACCTTTTCCCGGATGCGTTCACTTTTAGAACAGGACAACCGTTTTTTACAGATCAATCGCGGAATTATCATCAACATGGACTATATAGATACTTTCGGAAAAGATGCCTGTGTGCTGCACGGAGGCTTCCACCTGCCTATCAGCGTACGAGAGCATAAGAAGCTGGATCAGATTCGCAGGAACTATGTCTTTTTTAAGCTTCATAACAAACATTTAAAAGGAGGCGCATCGAGGTGACATTGCAGGTTTTTTTCACATCATTTTTCACATACCTTACTATGCTTCCGGCGGCTGTTTTATGCCTTGCGCCAATTCAGAACCATTTTCGTTTCAAAAGATCACATGCCTATTTTGCCGCCGCAGGTCTCATCACCCTGCTGGCTGTCGTGTGCTCATTTGCGGAGAATTACTTTTCATTATATTTTAATTCTCTGTACCTTATCGTGGTTGCACTGCTTTTTATCATATACCACAAGTCTCTTACCCTTCATATATCGCAGTCAATGGGCGTGTTCGTTTTGGTCGTGGCATTCTATTCGTTTTTGGTCAACTTTTCCATCGTATTTGATGCTATACGATTCCCGGATCGTCATCTTGTGGATTTCAGTCTTTCTGCTTCCATTTTCCAGCTCGCGCTCGGCACAGCCTTCGCTGCCATAGCCTACCACCCAATGGCAAAATACGGCTCATTTCTTCTGGAGCATCTACAGCAGGTTCAAATATGGATCGTGTCTATCCTGGTGTCTTTTATATTTTTCCTTTTTAACCTGCGCATGGTTATCCACCACTACAGCACGCTTCACACCAATCTGGTAGGCGTTGCTTATTTTACTGTGATGCCCATGATGTTTGTCCTCTTTTCACTGCTTTGCGTAATCTTTTATTTTATTGTCAATGCACTTGTGAAAAAGGCAGCTATTGAGGACAGAAACCACATCCTTGAAATGCAGGAGAAACAGTATGAATCTCTGCAAAGTTATATTGCGGCAGATACAAAGGCGCGTCATGATTTCCGTCAGACGATCTATGCCTTAACGGAGCTTTCCGATGAAAAAGATTATCCTGCGATAGCTGAATACCTGCACCGCTACAGGGATACACTTCCCACAAAGGAAACGACTGACTTCTGCAATGATCACGCTGTGAATGCCCTGCTCAACCACTACCTGCAAAAAGCACAGATAAGCGACATCCACACAGACATGAAAGTGATGCTTCCTGAAACAAACCACATCGACAGCATTGATCTCTGTTCCATCGTCGGCAACATCCTTGATAATGCCATCACCGCCTGCTGTGACATCCCGAAGGATGATCGATTTATCCATATGATAATATCCGAGGAGCAGAACCATGAACTCTATATTGCTATATCCAACAGCTACAGTGGAAAGCTGAAAAGAAAGGGAGACCGATACTTTTCCACTCACAAGGGTGGAAACGGTATCGGCCTCATATCCATTGCCGCAACCGCCGAACGGTATGGCGGCACGGCATACTTCTCACATGATGACGAAGTGTTTTATTCAGATGTTATGCTGGTGAACACACCAGTTTGGAGGGCCACTTCGGATTTGCGTTGACCCCGTCATTCCTCCACGGTGATTACATCATGCCCTCTTTTGTAATGTGTACCAAAAGCATCCCCACAGGATCCGTTGGTGTCCCCTCATAGCAGGACAAGTCATAGTCAAAGTAACCTGCGGGAAGGTCCTTCCCGGTCAGATAACCCCTGTAGCCAAATTTCCTGAGTGCCATCTTCTGTAGCTGTGTTCTCTCGCTTTCATCCAGGGAGGATAATGCCTTCACACCCTTTTTCCTGTCGGATATCTTGTCAAAGCTTAATATATCCCTGATCATCACCACGGTCTCAAAGTCGGTGCGGAGCGCGCCTATGGCAAAAAGGCGTCCGGTGGTGATATCCTCAAGGAATTCCTCCGGCAGAACCGTCGAAAACATCTCAAGGTTGGCCGCTGTGATATTGGTGACCATAGGTCCCACCAGATCCTCAAACTCCCGGCGGGACTTCTCCGCCTCAGCAAGCATCTGCCTGCTGTAAGTAACTCCTTCTTTTTTTTATAGAGCCCGGCATATTGCCGGGCCCTGAATAATAATGATTACTTCTGTGACCTTATCATGGTAACAAGGTTCTTCCTGTCAAAGAAGCTTTGCTTTTTAGCAAGATAGATGTCGGGATCAGCACCCCGGTCTATATCATAGAAAGCGCCGTTCTTCAAAAAGCTCAGTCTGTTGGGACTAGAGATCCTGATAGCTCCGCCTGCTGCCGAGGATACCCAAAGTACGGAGCAGGCACCGCCGCCGGTGGTCTGTCCCACGAGGGTCACATCACCACTCTGCTTGAATGCACAGGGAACCAAATTTCCGCAGGAGAAGCTGTTCCCGGAGGTCAGGCAGTAGAGATTCAGTCCCTTGTCTGCCAGATAGTCATTTTCGTCAAACTTATGATCAAAGTTAGTATCGCAAAGATAGCTGCTGGTAACCAGAGCCCCTGTGTAGGAATCCTCCAGAGAAAGTCTGGTCTTGCCCAGGAATGCAGCTATGGTATAAACTGCGGTATCTGCAGCACCGCCGCCGTTGCATGAAAGATCCAGCACTACGTTTTTGATTGGACTGTTGGGTCTTAGGATCTTCTGAACGGAGTATGCGATGATACCCATGGTATCCTTTGCATCAGCTGTAGGCGGTGTCTTGTAATAATCCGTATCACCGGTAAACATCGCAAACTCATCAAAGGTGATAAACGCAGTATCGCCTATCTCCTCATAAGCGGGTATACCATTGGGATAATACTTCGCCCTGGCCTCTATAAAATCATCGGTCCGAGCAAATATAGCATCTCTGGCGGGACCCTCACCGTAATTTGTGATGAGGCTCTCTCTCAATGTATATCCGGTGGTGTAGCTGGGAATACCATACTTTGTATGGACATCATCCAGATATCTGGTAGACAGGATATACATAGCCTGATCTATCCTCTTGGAATTTCCTGACATAAAGTAATACTTCAGTCCCGTATTGCGCATCAGGGTGGAGAACTTTTTAATGTTATGAGCCTCCTTTAATCCGTATGTATGGTCAAGGCAGAAGCACAGCTCGTTATAATTGAACTCCGTCATAGCCTTACTAAGCTTTTTCTTCTTCAGCTTATTTTTATAATAAAGCTTTCCGTAAGCGGTTCTGTTGTACTCTCCGTCAATAAGCGGAGCACCGTCCATGCTTACCAGAAATACTGCCTCACCATTATACAAAAGCGGAAGATTATTCTGCCAGAAGAAGATATCATAGTAGGTCTGGAGTGGCATATAGTACTTATTGCCCTTGCGCACCAGATCGATATGATAATTCTTGAGGTTCATGGTGATATCCTTACCATAGCGCTCCACGGTACCGGAAGCATCTCTCTTAAGATATATGCCCCTTCCCTTGGAGTCCTTAACCGGGGTGGATACCATATCCATAATGGTGTTTTCATCACTGTTCTTGTTGAAGGCATTGTAATCTACAAAGTAGACCTTATCCTTCTTAAAGTCCATGACGCACTTATAGCCGTCTTCTCTGGTCAGGATATACTTATTACCTTTTTTCTTTACCTTAAGATCATACTTACTAAAGCCTTGCGCTTGCATTATCATTTTGTACAGCCCGGTAAGGTCATCCATATCCATGTAGGGTATGTCCTTGCCGTTTACAAAATACACATATTGATTTAGCTTTGTAGTTTCGTTGGCCACATAAAATGGCATTTTCTTTTTTGTGATGGTGTAGCCTGCAGCATCGGCATTGATGTCAAAGGTGAATGCCGATGATGTGAAGATCATGGCAAAAGTCAAAACCCCACAAATGCATCTTTTTAATAGTCTATTCATGTGTTGTCCCCCTTTCATAAAACAATGTTACCGTTTCCACATTTCCTCTTAATTCTTAGCGCAGCTCTCTGCCATTCTGAGCGAAGCGCCCCCTGTCATCCTGAGCGAGCGCAGCGAGTCGAAGGATCTTTACATCATCTTCCCGAAAAACTCCGGGACGGGCTCATCTCTCGCACTGAACTGCCTGGCCCGGTTCCAGCTCTACAATTGCTACCGGAAAACTACCACCCGTGATTTCTGCTTTCATTTTTACTACCTCCTATCCTCTCCTTAGTCAAACATGTTACCGAGTCTGGCTTCCATGGCCTCAAAATCGGTCCTGTCATTATGCTCGGCCTCAACCTCCTCAAACATCTCTATCTCATCAGTGATAATGGCATCCACATCAGAGTCCTGGAACTTGCTCATGTTATTCCTGGTGTTGACCGTCCACACTACCGCCATCTTATTCGCCGCATGGATAAGATTTATGGTGGCATCCGTAGCGATCTCCTCCTCCATGATAAGCAAATCGCAGTTGAGATTTGTTATATCACCCAATCCCGCAAAGAACAGTGTACCTGTCATAAGCTCGGGATAATGAGTCTCGGTATAGTCTATGATATTGTAGTCCAGTGAGATGATAGCCACATCATCTACCATATCACGTTCTTTTATCATTCGGGCTACATCATCAGCTTCCTTCTCATCGGCGGTAGCGCCCTTGAACTCAATAAAAAGTCTGGTGCCACTGTCCTTGGTCACATCCAAAAGTTCCTCTAAGGTAGGAACCTTGAGCTTCTGGCCGTTGCCCGTAGTATCGTTGATCTCCAGCTTTTCGATCTCATCCAGGGTCATGTCCTTGGGAGCCTTTGCCACTCCGGTCAGACGCTTGAAGTCATTGTCGTGGTTGATGATATAGTAACCATCCAGGGTCCTGTGGATGTCCGTCTCACTTCCGTAGCAGCCATGCTGGATCGCCAGCTCCAGACCCTCTACGGAATTCTCCGAGGCCATGGTACCGCCGGTACGGTGGGCGATACACTTTACAGGTTCCTGTCTGGCTATCATCCGGTCGTAGAGTAGTCCCACCAGGAAGGATAGAGCAATCAATACCACAAACAGCAGCGTACTCGCCACCACCTTACCGGTATAGCGGGATTTTTTAGGACGCTCCAAGTACTCTTTGAATTCTCCTCTGGTAAACTCAAAGTAAAACTTTGTAAAACTGAGCATGACATAGGTGCCTGTCAAAAGCACCACTATGGCGTTGATGTACTTACCCAAAATGATGGTGATGGCGGATGCTACGCGGTAGGCCAATATCTCTATCTCAGTATCAGTCAGATCCTTACCCGAAAAGATGTCTATGGTATAATTCTTGGGAAGAGTCTCTCCCATATCACTGCCCAATCCTCCCAGAAAAATATTGAACAGGATGTTGATACCCAACTGGATCAGGAAAACTATGATAAACACCTTGATCATGCCCCAGATCAGGGTCCATCTGTTTTTCTTAACTATCTCAACGGATCTTCTCCTTCCCTCCGAGGGTGTCATGCCATCTATCAGAACCGCATGCAGCGTGAAAATGCCGTGAAAACCAAACCACAGCAGAGCGATTATCCCCGCAAAATACCCAATGGCATACAGGGGCTTGGCAAGCACCACATCCATGATAAAGTTCGGAATATGAAACTCCTTGGTTAAGCTTATGGAAAAGCCCAGTCCGCAAAGTGGCACGGCGATGAATATATAGGCTAAAACGCCGATACCCATGGGAGTCAAGAACTTCTTTACCGATTTAAAACCACGCTTTAACTCGCGTCTGACTCCGGCGCCCTTTCCCTGGAGGATATCGTCACACAGACATATCTGCGCAAAAAGCTCCATCACGATAAAGTAAATGACAACCGCTATACCTATGACCAAAAGAACCGGGAATCGCCAGCTTAAGAGCAGTCCCTTCATGTTGGCTGTGGTCACTGCCACACCATCAACGGTGGCAAGGGCTCCCACCGGCCCTTTAAAAAGCCACATAGGTATCGCCACCAAGATGGACACTATGATCTGAAACCCCCACATCTCGGGAAGTGCCTCATATATGAGCCTGCCGTAGCTTATTTTTTTCTGTTCCACTTGTTTCGTACTTTTTTCTTTTTTACCCATAGCCTCATTCCTCAGTCTGCTTTCCTATACCCTCTTGAACTTCACGGTCACGGGTATTTTGCTGCTCTTTGTAATAAGCTTTTTGATGGTCTTGTAGTTTTTTTGGATGCGTCGATCTTGATAACAGCTTTTTTGTGAATGCCGTCGAACGCACCCTTGCCCACATAGTTTACCTTGCCCTTCACCACCACGGTCTTCAGTTTTTCGGCATCCTTGAATGCCTGCTTTCCAATGGCGGTGATGTTCTTTCCTATGGTGACCTTTTTAACGGTGGTGTTGCCTGCCATGGCCTTTTGGGCTATGGCAGTGACCCTGTAATCCTTGCCGTCTGCGGTAACATAGGCGGGAATGGTCACCTCTGCTTCGGTGGTTCCCAGTACCTTAAGCTTCAGGTTATTCTCATCAGCCGAGTAGGTCGCGAATGTGGTGTCGGTCTTGTCCGCGCTGGCGGTGGTTGTGGTAACCTCCGTGACCGTCTTTGACTTGTCGGTTACTACCTTGGTTTCCTTTACTTCACCTTCCTTGTTGGTGTGGGTCTCCGTAACGGAGCCGGAGCCATCCTTATTCTCCACCTTCTTTACCTTGTCGGAAGTACCGTTGGGGTACTTGGTGGTGGTTGTGGTGACGGTGGCCTTGTCGCTCTTTGTGACCACCTTCGTTTCCCTGGTTCCGTCGGAATATGTCTTTGAGGTAGTGGTGGATGTGGCGCCTCCCCCACCACCGCTTGATCCGCCGGAGAGGGCCACTATCTTGAATGTACACGCCGGCAATTCCCGTCCGACAGCATGATTACTTTTTCAAAAAGCCTGACTACAGCGCTGGCTGTTCCGATACCTGTGTTATTGCTGTATGACATGACCTCACATCCCACACCGATAGAGTCCAGATCCTCAGCGGTAAGCGCATCCTCACCCTTGAAAAAATCGCCATATCTGAACCTGATGTCACTTCCCGAGATCGTGACAGCTCCTCCGTTGTATGTCTTGTCACTGATGGAATCAACAGCCATCTTACTCATATCAAAGTTAAAAAATGTCGCGTCATGAACCGGTTCATAGGCATTGCCGAAGATATCATACGCCTTGAAGGAATATACCAGAAGATCGTTGTTAAAAGTAACCAGTCTTACGTGCGGTTGTCTCCCCATCAGCCACACACCAATAGTATCAATATGCTTTACATGTTTCGTCCTCGCAAATCACTTCCGCCGGATTGTCATAAAGATTCTTCGCTTCGCTCAGAATGACACATAAAACGCTCAGAATGACAAGTCTGCTCCCATTTGTTCAGATAATAATGCGCGATTCCAAGAGATATCTGACGAATATCAGCGGCATAATACAATAATTCTACAGTTTCGCCCCCTCACATGTCAAGATAAAGCAAAAATCACGCACAAAAAGAGCGCCCCATCCGGGACGCTCGTCCTAAGTTCTTTCTTCGCTCGGAATTACCTCCGGGCAACTGCTTAAGAGTATCCATATTTACCGTAGATAATGTCTCCATCTGCTTGACCGTAAGTTCTCTCAGCAATACGATCCGCCGTCCTTTTTAAAGTGTTCAGATTCGAACACTTTATTCTAGTCAAATAACTCCTCTAAAGTTATAACATTGTCGAAACTCCATCTATATTCATTATTCTTGATCCCGTAGGTGGTAACAAGTGTATTGTGTATTGCACTTTTTTTTGGAATCTTCTCATAGAGCAGGCTCTGTCTGTGACGCAACAACAAGTCATATTCCTTGTCCACAGTAAGCTCCTCACTATAATATTTCATCTCACACATATTCACGATGCCATCTTTTCGGGAAATGATCATATCTATCTGCGTACCCTTGTCATCATCTCCCATTTTCGTCCAAGCCGACTGCGTCGTACTAATGCCACTTATTCCCAGCGCATTTTTAATCTGCCCTATATGATTAAAACAGACATTTTCAAAAGCATACCCTCTCCATGTTACTATAGACTGCGATGTAACATTACTAAGCCAAAACTCATCCGGCATCGCTTCCTTGTTTTCTATGAAATCAAGATAAAAAATGCAAAACGGATCCACCAATTTATAATACACTTCTCTTTTACTCATACCAAAAGGTGTATACTTGACAATGAAATCACTGATAATAAGAGCTTGTAGCGCCTCAGACAATCTACCTCCCTCTGAATGTCCGGTCATAGAAGCTATCTCTTTTCTTGTGCATCCCATGCTCCTTGTATTTAGTGCTTTTATGATGGATTTCCTCATTTCCGGATTGGTAAATATCGACGAAAACAATCGGTCATATTCCAAGCTAAGCTTTGCCCCTTTAACAAAAAAGAGATCGTCAACATTTTGAGCCAGGCTTTTTCCTCTTTTAAAATATCCGATATAATATGGTATGCCTCCAAAGATCATATAACTCTGAACTATATCGTATCGCGACAAATGCACTCCATTCTCTTCGAATAATAGCTCACACTCCCTAAGATTAAAGGGTTCCAGTTTTATCTCCCAGGTAACACGTCCATACAGACCCCCGTGATTGTTAATGAGCTTATCTCTCATCCATGAATTGGCACTTCCTGATACCACAAGCATCACATTTCTATGGCATGCCCAGTTATTCCAAAAAGATTCCAGTCCCGTAATGAATCCGGATTTTGGTGTATCCATCCACGGTAATTCATCAAGAAAAATCAGCTGTCTTGATCCATCATCATTTTCCTGCAAAAACATCTCAAGCATGAAAAAAGCTTCAAGCCAGTCAGCGGGACAATGCTCTTTTTTCATTCCTTGTGAGATCAAGGAATAATAAAATGCACGCAGCTGTTTTTTTAAAGAATTTCCCTGTGAACTATCATCGGATTCGACAGGCGATACTCCGGCATGACGAAATGTCACACGTCCTTTAAATGTCTCATCGACCAAATACGTTTTACCAACACGCCGCCTGCCATACACAACCACAAACTGTGCATCCTCACGATCATATCTATCTAGCAGCTCTGATGTTTCATTTTTTCTTCCTATCATTTTTCCTCCGAGTTTTCACCAGATCATTACTACATAATTATTATAATCACTCGATACGCGGCCGTCAATCGATTTTTTTACCGTTCGCGGCCGCTTATCGCCATGTATTATGTCTATATCCCGCCGCGAGCGCAAAAAAAATGTAAATACTTGTATGGAAATTCAGCGCGTTTTCGCCATGGATTTGACATGAAGATGGATAATAACTATAATTTTTATCGATGTAGTACGCATCGACAGTTGCAAAGCAACACAAGATAGGAGGTGCTTTATGTTTTTAGCAGAAGCAGGAGCTGCAGCAGTAGGATTGGGAGTCATGGGCATATTAGTGGTTGCCATCATCTGGTACATTCTGGTTATCATTGGTGACTGGAAGATCTTTGAAAAGGCAGGAAAGCCCGGTTGGCACAGCCTCATTCCTTTCCTCAACCTTTACGATGAGTATGATCTTTGCTGGAACGGCTCAATGGGTATCGTATACATGGTAGCCCTTGGCGTATCCACTTTCCTTACAAGTGGTAGTGAGGATGTTGAGGTTACAGGCTTCAAGGCCATCGTTGCCGGCGTTTTGGCAATCGTAGCATTGGTTCTTCGTATTATTCAGAGTAACAAGCTGGCAAAGGCTTTCGGCCATGGCATAGGCTTTACACTCTTCCTTATCGTATTTGAGCGTATCGCACGTGTGATCCTCGGATTCGGCAGCAGCGAGTACGAAGGTCCTCAGTAGGAAGATTTCTTACAGAACTTAAAAGGGAGTCCGCGTGATGCGGACTCCTTTTTTGTATGACCGGTTCAATCATTATCATTAACTCCCGCCAGGTTGGAGATCATCTCGTTTACCGTGGACAGATAGTCCACCTCGGCGTCGTCCTCATCATAGTCGCCGTCACCATCCCTGTCCGTATGTCCGGTGGTGTTAGTGGTGGTACTCTCCTCCACGTCATCCTCTGAGACCTCCTCATCCTCCTCTCTTTCGGAGGATGTGGTAGGATCCACAGTGATCTCAGCGGTCTCGGAATTTACCAAAAGTGTCCGGGTCCAGGTATCATATCCCTCCACCTGTATGGTCAGAGTATGCCGTCCGTAGGGCACCTTGGTCCGCTTCCCCTCTTCGATCTCATTTCCGTCCAGATAGATGGATGAACCATCCACGGAGCTTTTTACCGTAAGCTTACAGTACTTGGGGCCCTCGCCCTCCAGCTCCTTCAGATCCAGTATGGTGGTCTCATTCCTTTTTATCTTTATCTTTTTGGTGCCGCCATAGCCCTTGTTGGCCGCCGTCACCCTGTATTTGCCCTCGGGCACCGTAAGGGTCATCTCCGGGGTCACCTTTGCATAGATGGTGCTACCCACACATAAGAGACTCCCTTCAAACTTCTCGGTGTTTATCACCGTCAGATACCCATGTCCCGTGGTAATGGTGATGGTGAGGATATCCTTGTCCAGTCCTATCACCGACAGGGTGTCATCCTCCCCGATATCGTCATATCCCACCTCGATGTCCCTGGAAAAAACCATGGTGTCCGCAGTCAGCCGGTAGTTGGTGGAGCCTATCTGCAGGACTCCCCTGTCCTCATCCAGGTCAAAGTTTACTATGTCGTCATAGGTCCATACCTGATCCGCAGCCTGAATGATATCAAGGGTCCTGTCCCTCCCGCTTTCGGTGATGGTAACCACCCGTCCGGGACCAAAAGCCGTCACATTGGTATCACCGCCGTATTTATCCAAAAAATCCGTCATAAGGGAGTATCTGTATACATACTCCCTGCCTGTATAGAGATTTTTTAAAAATATCTTTTCCTTTTTGGTGTTTAAAAGCTGGACTATATAAAGCTCCGTAGTATCTACGGCAGCCTCCTCCTCCGGAGTCTCGGCCACCTCCTCGGTCTTGGGGATACCGGGCTTTCGTGTCACGGATACCTCACCGGCAGGCGCAGTACCGTCATCAGCCCCGCCGCAGGCGGTCATGGCAAAAAGCGCCAAAACCATGATCGATATAATAAAAAAGAAACGTAGGATCTTTTCTCTCACTTTTATTTCCATTCATCTATCCGGGCTAAAAGGATCTCCCTGTCATTTTGCGTAGGATCCTCTATGACCATATCCAAAAGCCGCTTTAGAAGCCTGCCGATCTCGGGTCCCCGGGGCACTCCCGCAGCGATCACATCCTTGCCGGTAACCGCCAAGTCCGAAATCTTCACACATTCCCCCTCCGCCAGGATCTCCTCGTACAGACGCCGTATCTCGGAAAGCTCCGCCAGCTTTTCCTCTCGCTTGTATCCGCTCTGACCCAGTACATCCGCTATTTTAAGCTCGATGAGTCCCGGCATGTGCTCCGCTCCCACCCTGGACATGAGACGGCGGATATTTCTCCTGGTGGGCGTGGGCCGCTCGTCATGATGCCTCACCAGGGTGCATACATGATCTATGGTGGCATTGTCCATCTTGAACCGGCGCAGGATATCCCGGGCCATGTCAGCTCCCAGCTGGGGATGCCCCACAAAATGATCCTCTCCCTGAGGGTCCGTCTTTCTGCATATGGGCTTGGCCACATCATGGAGCATGGCTGTCAGCCGCATCACCCTGTCAGCGCTCACATGCTTCATGACCTCTATGGTATGATGACCCACATCATAGCAGTGATGGTGATGATGCTGAGGGGTGGCCATCATCTCATCCCACTCCGGGAAAAACACCGCCGTAAGCCCAGTATCATATACAGTCTCTATCCTTTCGGGATGATCGGAGGTAATGAGCCTGACCATCTCCGCAGTGATCCTCTCGGCAGAGATCTTCTCCAGTGTAGGGGACAGCTCCCGGATGGCATCCAGGGTCCGTGGATCTATCTCAAAATCAAGCTGGGCCGAAAACCTGAGAGCCCGAAGCATACGCAGGGCATCCTCGGAAAAACGCTCCCGTGGGTCTCCCACGCAGCGTATCACCCGGGATGCTATGTCATCGGCTCCGCCAAAGAGATCCACCAGTCCGCCCCTGTCGCTGTAGGCCATGGCGTTGATGGTAAAATCCCTCCTCTTCAGATCCTCCTCCAGGCTGGCCGTAAAGGTCACGTCATTGGGATGTCTGCCGTCCTCATAGTCTCCGTCCACCCGATAGGTGGTCACCTCAAAACTCTGTCCGTACATGCGCACGGTGACCGTGCCATGCTCGATCCCCGTATCAAAGGTACGGTCAAAGCATGATTTTACCTCCTGTGGTAAGGCGGATGTGGTCACATCCCAGTCGTGGGGGGTGACGCCCATGATGCTGTCACGGACACAGCCGCCTACAGCATAGGCCTCATACCCATGTTCCTCCAGGATGCCTATGACTTTTTTTACGGGATCCGGCAGAGCTATCTGCATTTTTTAATACGCCTTTCCCCAGAATACCAGCTTTTTCGCGGGCTTGCCACAGCATACGCAGGTGTCTGCGATCTGCTCCTGCTCAAAGGGCATGCAGCGGCTGGTGGCCGTGGTGTCCTCCTTGATCTTTTCCTCGCAGGCCACGTCTCCGCACCACATACCGCGGATGAAGCCGGGCTTGGTCTCCACTGTCTCCAAAAACTCATCGTAGTTGTGAGCGTCATAGATGTGACTCTCCAGATGAGCCTTGGCCCTGCCATACATATCCTCTCTGATGGTCTCCATAAGCTCGGATGCTTTTGCGGCAGCATCAGTTATGGCAACCGTGATCTTTTCTCTGGTATCCCTGCGGACTATGACACACTCACCGTTTTCTAAGTCCCTGGGTCCTATCTCGATACGAACGGGTATGCCTCTCATCTCCGCCTCGGCAAACTTCCATCCCGGAGACTTGTCGGAATCATCCAGCTTCGCACGAAGTCCCGCTGCACTCACGTCTGCCAGAAGCTTTTCGCAGGCGCCGAGGACGCCCTCCTTTTTCTGCTGGATGGGCACGATCATGACCTGGGTGGGAGCCACTGCAGGAGGCAGCACCAGTCCGGAATCGTCACCATGTACCATGATGATGGCACCGATGAGTCTGGTGGACAGACCCCATGAGGTCTGATGTACGTAGTTTAGTTTATTATCCTTATCCGTATACTGGATATCAAAGGCCCTGGCGAAACCATCTCCGAAGTTGTGGGAGGTACCGGACTGCAGTGCCTTGCCGTCGTGCATGAGGGCCTCCATGGTATAGGTGGCCTCTGCTCCGGCGAACTTTTCCTTGTCCGTCTTCTGGCCTGTGACCATGGGGATGGCCAGCACCTCACGGCAAAAATCCTCGTATACGTTCAGCATACGGATGGTCTCCTCCTGAGCCTCCTCAGCCGTGGCGTGAGCCGTATGCCCCTCCTGCCATAAGAACTCGGAGGAACGAAGGAAGGGTCTGGTGGACTTTTCCCATCTGACTACCGAGCACCACTGATTGTAGATCTTGGGCAGATCGCGGTAGGAATGTACGATGTTTTTATACAGATCACAAAAAAGTGTCTCTGAGGTGGGACGGATGCAAAGACGCTCCACCAGGGGCTCGGTGCCGCCGTGGGTGACCCAGGCCACCTCGGGAGCAAAGCCCTCCACATGATCCTTTTCCTTTTGAAGCAGACTCTCGGGGATCAGCATGGGCATGTAGACATTTTCCACGCCCACCTTTTTAAACCGCGCATCCAGCTCTCTTTGAATGTTCTCCCAGATGGCGTATCCGCCGGGCTTTAGGATCATAAAACCCTTGATGGTGGAATAGTCCATCAGTTCTGCCTTTTTAACTACATCTGTGTACCACTGGGCAAAATCCACATCCATTGATGTGATCTCTTCCACCAGCTTCTTGTCATTTGCCATGTCATCTCTCCTTTATACTTTGATCCTGTATCCGCTGCCCCACACCGTCTCTATGTATTCCGGGGAGGCCGGATCCTTTTCTATCTTATCACGAAGGCGGCTGATATGGACCGCCACCGTTTTGATATCACCTATACTATTTTTGTCCCAGAGGCTCTCAAAGATCTCCTCCTTTGTAATGGTGGCCCCCGGCTTATCAGCCAGCATCAGCAAAAGCTCGTACTCCCTCACCGTCAGCGTCACCTTTTTACCTGCCACATAAACCTCGTGCAGGGGCTTTTTAATTAGCATCTCCCTGATACGGATCTCGCTGTCATCATTCCCGGTATCATCCTTCGATGAAATGGTGGTAAGCTTTTTATATCTGTCAATATGGGCCTTCACCCGGGCCACCAGCTCCGATGGTGAAAAGGGCTTGGTGAGATAGTCGTCTGCCCCCAGCCCCAGGCCCCTGATCTTGTCTATGTCATCCTTTTTGGCGGATATGAGCATCACCGGCACTTCACATTTTTGCCGGATGGCCTCCATTATGGAAAAACCGTCCTCCCCCGGGAGCATGAGATCCAAAAGGATCATGTCAAACTCGCCCGTCAGGGCCTGCTGCCTGCCGGCCACTCCATCGGACTCCGCCACCACCTCATAGCCCGACAGGGTCAGGTAATCCCGCTCCAGCTGTGCGATGGCCTCCTCATCCTCAATTATCAGTATCCTCTCCATATCTTCCCCCGGTGAGTGCCATCCCTATGGTGGTCCACTCTCCATACTCACTCTCGGCCCAGACTCTGCCGCCGTGATCCGTGATGATGCGCTTTACCAGCCACAGACCCACGCCGTTGCCCCGGATGGAGCCCCGCTTCTCGCCGCCCCTGTACATATCATCAAAAACGAAGGGCAGTTCATCGGCCTGTATTCCACGGCCGTCATCGGTGACAGTGAGTATCACCTCATCACCCTCCAGGTACAGCCTCAATCTGATGTGACAGCTGTCGCCCCTTTTATACTTGATGGAATTCTCCACCAGATTGTCCAGCACTCTCCTAAGCTGCGCCGGGTCTCCGTCAACGAAAACCTCTGTCCCCGTCTCGTCGGAAAACTCCAGTCTCGCATTACGAATCTCATGGTCAACTGCTGTGGCGTCGAGATACGACTCTATGGCCTCTCCCACATCAAAGGGCTTTTTCTCATAACTGATGGACTGATCATAAGCCCTGGTGTAAAGCATCATGTCCGAAAGCAGGGCGTCCATCTCCATGGCCTTGCCGTAGATCAGCTTCAGATAGGCTACTTGCTTTTCCCGTGTATCGGCCACGCCGTCCAAAAGACCCTCGGCATATCCGCGGATCACCGTCAGGGGCGTGCCAATATCGTGGGCAAGGGAAATAAGCATCTGGCGGGTATGGGCCCGGCTCTGCTTTTTCATATATGAGCCATGCAGGACGGTGATGAGCATCACCACTATAAAAGCGATCAGTAATAAAACGGAAATATATACGTCCAAGTCCGGTGTCCACCTATTCATACGAAAATGAGCCGCGGCAAAAACCACGGCTCTATGATAGCACAAATTATACAGATAAAAAAGTATTTTTATAATGCTGCCTTAAGGGCGTCGACCTTGTCCAGTTTCTCCCAGGGGAGATCCAGGTCATTGCGTCCGAAGTGACCGTATGCTGCTGTCTGCTTGTAGATGGGACGGCGAAGGTCAAGCATCTTGATGATGCCTGCGGGTCTCAGATCGAAATTCTGGCGAACGATCTCCACCAGCTTCTCGGAATCAACCTTGCCTGTACCAAAGGTCTCTACGTTTACGGATGTGGGCTGTGCTACACCGATGGCGTAGGAAAGCTGGATCTCGCACTTGTCAGCCAGGCCTGCGGCAACAATGTTCTTTGCTACATAACGAGCTGCATAAGCTGCGGAACGGTCAACCTTTGTGCAGTCCTTGCCGGAGAAAGCGCCGCCGCCGTGACGAGCCATGCCGCCGTAGGTGTCAACGATGATCTTGCGGCCTGTGAGACCTGCATCACCGTGAGGTCCGCCGATGACGAAGCGGCCTGTGGGGTTGATATAGAACTTGGTCTTGTCGTCGATGAGCTCCTTGGGAAGGATGGGATCGAAAACATACTTTTTGATGTCCTCATGGATCTGCTCCTGAGTCACATCATCATCATGCTGAGTGGAAAGAACAACTGCCTCAAGACGCTGGGGCTTGCCGTTCTCATCATATTCTACTGAAACCTGAGTCTTACCGTCGGGACGGAGATACTTGAGGGTACCATCCTTTCTGACATCTGTAAGCTTCTTGGAGAGCTTGTGTGCAAGAGAAATGGGATAAGGCATGTACTCCTCGGTCTCGTTTGTAGCATAGCCGAACATCATACCCTGATCGCCGGCGCCGGTATCGAGGTCGTCTGTCAGCGCTCCCTCTTTTGCCTCGAGAGCCTTGTCAACGCCCATGGCGATGTCTGAGGACTGCTCGTCGATGGCAACTAAAACAGCGCAGGTGTTGCCGTCGAAACCGTAATCGGACTTGTCATATCCAATCTCCTTGACTGTGTTTCTGACTACAGTCTGGATATCCACATAAGCCTTTGTGGTGATCTCCCCTGTAACCAGAACGAAACCTGTGCAGGCTGCTGCCTCGCAGGCAACGCGGCTCATGGGATCCTGCTCCATGCATGCATCGAGGATGGCGTCTGATACCGCATCGCAAACCTTATCCGGATGTCCCTCTGTAACGGACTCGGATGTAAACAACAATTTTTCCATAACTAATCTTTCCTTTCTTTACTTTGCAGACATACCGTCTGCGACACTTGGAAACAATGATTATTCGCGGCATCTGTCTTGGCGATACCGCTTAATGGTCACAACCATCCATAAATCTACACCCCGGTGCATGCTTTGTCAAGGTATTTCGGGATTATCCCTACAAAAGCCGTAAAGTGTAGTCACAAAAAACACCGCTGTTTCCCTTGCGTTTATGGGATTTTTTTCATATAATAAAGACAAATATTTGTGCGTTTTTGCAGGGAGTTTTTACATGCTTTCAGTAGATGTTTCAGACTTAAAGCCGGCTATGGTTGTGGCTGAGGATATAGTTACGAAGCGCGGGCAGGTCATCGCAGAGGCCGGCACGTCTCTTACCTCACCTCTCATTGCCAGGCTTTCTTTTTATCGCATAGAGAGCGTCAATATCATCGAAGAGGAGGAGGCTCCGGAGGATATCACATCTGTTTTGGAGACGCCGCTGGATCTGGAGATGCCCCAGCTGGACTTTTCGCCCACTATTCCTCCTGCGCCGGCACCTCAGCCGACTTTCACTCCGCCCCCCGCACCCGTTGTTCGCGAAAAGAGCTTTGTTAACGAAACCCTTTCCTACAGCAACAAGCTCAAGGCGGCACCGGAGTATCAGGAGTTCCAGGTCAACTACTCCATCGCCCTTAATGAGCTGGAGGATGTGTTCATAGATATTCTGGAGTTTCGGGGACTGAATTTCAACCAGGACAGGGTTTTAGAGAAGGTTTCCCCCCTCTACCATCACAAGACGTCTTTAGATATCCTTTCACTTTTACAGACCATGGGCGGCAGCGATGATACCGTATATGCTCATTCCATCAATGTGGCTCTGGTATCCCGGGCCATCGGAAAGTGGCTCAAGATGGGCAAGCAGGATCTGGATGCTCTCACCATGGCAGGTCTTTTACATGATCTGGGCAAGGCTCAGGTGCCTCCCGAGATACTCAACAAGGCCGGCAAGCTCACAGACGAGGAATATGAGATCATTAAAAAGCACCCCCTTGACGGTCGCAGGATGCTCAAGGAGGTTCCGGGTATAGATCCCAGATATCTGGGCGCCGCATTACAGCATCACGAGCGCAGTGACGGCACGGGATATCCCAGGGGACTCACAGATGATGAGATAGATGATTTCGCGGCCATCATAGCCATAGCCGATGTATATGATGCCATGACGGCGGTCCGCAGTTATCGCTCGGCCATGTGCCCCTTCCAGGTGATCGCAGCCTTCGAGCGGGACGGTCTTTCCAAGTACCGCACCAAGTACATTCTCACGTTTTTGGAGCATATCGCCACGGCCCATCAGAACAGCATGGTGGTATTATCCAACGCCTCCAGAGGCAGGGTGGTATACATCAACAATTCTTCTCTTTCAAAGCCTATGGTGGAGCTTACAGACGGCACTATCCTGGATCTCTCCAGGCAGAGTGATATCTCCATTACTTCCATTCTGTAAATCAAAACATGATAAAGGGCTGCCGGTTCATCCGACAGCCCTTTTTTATTTCTGTTATTTTGTCTGGCCTCTGAGTGTCACCAGCGGTGTGGGGCCGGTCTGGGTCGTGGTGGTACCGGTAGTTCCTGTACCAGTTCCGGTTCCCGTTCCCGTGCCGGTTCCTGTGCCCGTACTCGTATTCGATGAGTTTGCAGCACCTGCCTTATGTGTATAGGTCTGATACCTGCCGTCGTAATTATAGGTGTTGACGGCACCGCTCACGTCGCCGCCCTTATGTATCTCGTAATTCGAAGACTTCATCTTGTCGGATGTGTAGAAAATATAGGTAACATCCTTGGGTATCTTTATGCCTATCATGGTGGTACCCGAGGAGCTCAGCACTCCGATCACATCTCCGGATTTAAGTGAGTGAGTGATCTTTGTGGTATTGGTTCCCGTAGTGGAGGTGGAGGCAGCTGTACCGGTACCCGTTCCTGTCGTAGGCTGAGGTATGTCACCGGATATAAAGGCCTGGGATGAACTGCTGGGAACCGTCTTACCTGAGCCCGACAGATAACCCATGGCAAGTATGGTGGCACCTTTACCCACCTTAAACTTTCCAGTGTAATTGATGGGAGAACTCTTGCCGGAGCCCGAACCGTATATCACGGTGGAGCCTCCCTGGATGTCGATGTCACCGGCACAGTTGATACCGTTACCCTCAGGATTAAAGCTGACAGAACCTCCGGCGCCTGCTGCGGTATTCTTGGAATTGTTGCCCTCCAGCTTTCCGGAGCCCTTACCGGTGATGGCCTTGTCACTGTCAATATATGCGTTCACGTATCCGCTATAGATGGTTATCTTGTTATTGTTGTTAGTAACGGTAGTCTTTTTATACTTTTTATAGGTCATATCCTCATAGACATAGCTCTTGCTGGCGGAATATCCGCACAGGCCGTCACCACCGGTATACATCTTGACCTGGGTGGTATCGTTGACCATATTCTCTGTACCGATATTGATGGAGGGTGATTTCAATCCGTTGTAAGCCTGGGCTATGGTTATATCGGTATCCTTTGAAATATACATGGCTCCCTCTGCATTGATGCCGGTGTCAGCAGCCGAGAGATTGTGTACTCCGCCGGTGATGTCGATAAGATTGTAGCACTTTATGGCATCCGAGGGAGCGCCGATGATATAGAGTCCCTGCTCCGCAGGAACAAAGGTAGTCACGGTAAGATTCTTGGATATGGTACCCGTGGCAAGGGTATCAATGGTAAGCCTGCCTCCGGAAATGGCGATCTCTCCCGTGGCACCCCTGGATCCCGAGTCACCATCCTTTATGGAGTACGAACATCCCTCTGTCCCTGCCAGTATCCCGGCATGGCTGTCCGTGAAATAGTTGATATACTCCGTGGTGGTGGTGATCCTGTTGCTGGTCTTGGATGAACGGGTATTGTGAAGAGCTGCTCCCATACCCTCATCATAAAAGTCCGTGGACCCATATTCATAAGCTGTGGTGATGGATGTGGTACCTCCGCTGATCTGAACCTTTTCGGACTGGATGCCGTCTCCGCCGATGGATGTCATGGTAACTGTGCCCCCACCGATCTTGGCTATGCCGGCAGGAACAAAGAAACCGTCCGAAGCAGTCTTTAATATCTTGACGTCTCCTCCCGTGACATTGACATTACCGCTGTCGGAGATCATTCCCTTGTCCATATTGGAGGTGACGGAAACCTCGCCTCCGGTGACGGCTATACCGATCTTTTTCGCCTGCATGCCTGCACCGTTGCTGACGACAGTCACGGTACCATTTTTCACAACGATCTTGCCTCCCGCATAGATACCTGCCGTGGGTACGGTCTGACCGTAGCTGACATCAGTAGCCATACCATCAGTAAGAGTGATGGAAGAAGACTCAGATCCGTTCACCATGGAAAATCTCACATAGCCTGTGCCCTCATCATATATGATCCCCCTGGCAGGAGCGCTCACATATCCTCCGGGACCGGTGAGACTGCTGGCACCCGTCAGCTTTATCTCCACTGCCTTGGTATTCTTTCCAATATAGATGATGGGATTGTCATCTGACAGGGTCTGATTGCTGATGGTCAGATTATCCAGTACCAGGGTGACCTTACTGAGCTTTTTGCCGGCCTTGTTGACCAGGATCCTGTCAGAGGTACCTGATCCGGTGAGGTTGTATGTGCCGGCCTTTTTGATATTGACGGTGGCTATGGTGCCGGTATTGTCAATCTCCAGACCATCCATCTTGTTGGCTGTGATCTTTTTCTCCGCAAAGGTGATGGTACCGGGGCCCTTTACCACGGTCTTTTTTTTCTTAGTCGTCTTTTTCTTTGTTGTCGTCTTCTTGGTGGTTTTTTTCTTGGTCGATTTTTTCTTAGTAGACTTTTTCTTGGTCGCACCCTTTTTCATATCCGACACACTGACGGTATCCGTGCCGGAAGCTGCGGCAGAAACGTAAGAAAGCGGAAGTGCCGAAATCATAAGCACTGCCGCCATAATAATACCGAAAAACGAAAGTAATCTTTTTCTCATGATCATAACCCCTAAAATACATTCCCGGACAAGCTGCGCCAATCCGGATTACGAAACCTGAAGCACAAACTTTCGGATATCTCTCTCCGATTCAGCCATACGGATGTCAGCTCCCAGGCCTCTCAGCTTCGCATCAAAGGTCTCATATCCCCTCAGGATATAGTGGATATCATCTACTATGGTGATACCCTCAGGTGCCGCCAGCCCGGCCACTACCAGTGCCGCTCCTGCCCTCAGATCCGGTGCCGAAACTCTGGCTCCGGTGTAGCATTCCACTCCGGTGATAATGGCTATATTACTCTCAACCTGTACCTGTCCGCCCATGCGCCTGAGCTCATCCACATATTTGAAACGGTTCTCGAAAATGCTCTCCGTCACGGTGGAGGTCCCTGATGCCAGTCCCAGGACAACCGTCATCTGAGGCTGCATATCCGTAGGAAAGCCGGGATAGGGAAGGGTGGTAACCTGTGTATGTGAAAACTCACAGCCCGACGCCTTGACTCTGATGGCGTCATCGTACTCTGCTATACGGCAGCCCACCTCCAAAAGCTTGGCTGAGATGGCCTCCATATGCTTGGGAATGATATTTTTTACGGTGATGTCTCCATGTGTCGCCGCAGCTGCACACATAAAGGTACCCGCCTCGATCTGATCGGGAATGACCGAATACTCGGTACCGTGAAGCCTGTCCACACCCACTATACGGATTACGTCGGTACCTGCTCCACGGATGTTGGCTCCCATGCTGTTGAGGAAGTTGGCCACATCAACCACGTGGGGCTCCTTGGCGGCATTTTCGATGATGGTCTTGCCCTCGGCAAGGGCTGCCGTCATCAGGATATTGATGGTAGCACCCACCGACACCTTGTCCATGTAGATGTGTCCGCCCGTAAGCCGCTCGGCCTCGGCACTGACCAGTCCGTACTTGGTGTCCACCATGGCTCCCAGAGCACGAAAGCCCTTGAGATGCAGGTCTATGGGTCTGGCTCCTATGGCACATCCGCCGGGAAGAGCCACCTCCGCCTTTTTATACTTTCCCAGAAGTGCTCCCAACAGATAGTAGGATGCACGTATCTTTTTAATGTAGTCGTAATCCACGCTGTATGCGCCGATGGTAGAACCGTTGATACGGACCGCATGACGGTCTATGCGCTCCACCCGGGCACCTATGCCCTCTATGGCATCCAGCATAACGTTGATGTCATTGACGTCGGGAAGATTATCTAAAATAACGTCATCATCTGTCATGATAGCGGCTGCCACGAGTCCCAGCGCAGCATTTTTGGCTCCGCCAATATCCACTGAACCCGAGAGCGGTGTGCCACCCTTTATCACAAACTGATTCATCGCAGTTACAGTCTCCAATCCTCATTTGCTCGGCAAAATGCCGAAAATATTATAGCATACCCAAAGATAAAATTACAGTATCTAAATAGCAAAAAAATAACTTGTTGAAACGCTTATATATGTTATAATTATTGCATGTGAACGCATCAGGTCAGTTCACAGTGATTCACACTTCCGATGAATAATTACGATTGGGGGGATGCTATATGAAGATCAACATTACCGGAAGAAATATCGAGCTTACGGAGGGCTTAAAAAACGCAGTTGAGGACAAGCTTTCCAAGCTGGACAAGTTCTTTACCGAGGACACACAGGCCAACGTCACACTGTCAGTGGAGAAGGACAGGCAAAAGATCGAGGTCACCATTCCTGTTAAGGGTAATATCATTCGTTCCGAGCAGGTGAGCAATGACATGTATGTTTCCATCGACCTGGTGGAAGAGGTCATTGCCAATCAGATGAAAAAATATCGCAACAAGCTCATCACCAAGCAGCAGGAGCCCGGAGAGTTCTTCACCGAGGAGTACATCGGCAGCGCCTCCGATGACGACGAGGAGGTATCCATCATCAGAACAAAACGTTTTGGCGTCAAGCCCATGTATCCCGAGGATGCATGCGTACAGATGGAGCTTCTGGGCCACAACTTCTTCATGTTCCGTAATGCAGAGACCGATGAGGTCAATGTGGTTTACAAAAGAAGAGGTAATACATACGGATTGATCGAGCCCGAGTTTTAAGAAGGGCGGACCATGAAGTCCCCGGGGCCTACCGGGTTTTCCCGGAACCTCAAAAGACTCAGAAAAGAGATGGGGCTTTCACAGGAAGCCCTGGCAGAACTTATAGGGACTTCAAACACCACCATATGCCGCTATGAAACAGGCAGCCAGGCACCCACCAGACAACACAGAGCTAAGCTCGCCTATGTGTTTGGTGCACCTGGCTACTGTCTTTTTGATGAGGAGCATATTTCCGGCACCTACACGCCGGAGGCGACCATGAGGCGCCAGGAAAAGACCCGGCTGGCCATGCTAAGCGATGACTTCGAATATGTGGAGGAGACAGCCCACGGCATACAGGTGGATATCTCTACTGATCCCGGGATGATCAATCTCCTGCAGATTAAAAATTACCTGATCTGCTGGTCATTTTTCCGGCAGGGCGCCCCGCCGGAAGCCATGCTTACTCAGATGCTGGAATGCCTTCAGCTGACC
>JAILEN010000017.1 GCA_024687655.1 Lachnospiraceae bacterium
ATCATCAATGCCATCGGGGTCATACTGGCACACATGGGAGAGCACCACAGGGCTTCCCGCATTTTCAGCATGCTGCTGAGCAGGACCGATGACGATCTGCAGATATATGAGCGGCGCATTTTCAGAAAGATCGCACTGGCACTGAATCTGGCCACGGCCCTTCGGAACCAGGGATGCCCGGACAAAGCCGTTGCGGTTCTGGAGTTTTACGGCAAGGACGCACTTCCCATGGCCATCACGCCCATCTGCCTGATGCTGCTGATAGGCCTTTATCAGAGCACGGAGAGGCATTCCTTCGCCTACAGACGCAATAAAAAGCATGCTTTCATGCTCCATTTTGTATTGATACACGGATTTGGACTGAAAAAAAGTCTCCCTCAGCTGGAGGACTATATCGACAGGGGACTTATGGTGGTCTGATCAGTTTACCGGAGGATTTAGATTTGAAATTACATGTAGTAGTAAACCCCGCCGGCGCATCCGGCAGGACAGGAAAGAGATTCCAACAGCTCATACCCATTTTGGACAGCTGCGGCCACGAGGTGGACATCCACTATTCCACCAGGGAGTATGGCATCGGCGCCATCTGCAGTGAGATCACCGCGGCTGATTCATCTGAGGAGCTTTATATTATACTCATGGGAGGCGACGGCACATTAAACGAGGCCATCAACGGCATGCAGCATCTGGAGCGTATCCATCTGGGATATCTCCCCGCCGGCAGCGGCAACGATCTGGCCAAGTCTCTGGGTCTGTCCGGGCAGGATCTGGAAGGTCTGCTCAAAACGATTTTGGTGCTTCAGGATCGCCGCAGTATGGATATCGGTGAGATCACCTACGGCGCCACCTCAGATGCACTCTACGGACAGGAGGCCATCGGCACTGTGGGTGAGGATGGTCTGATCCGCAGGAGATTCCATGATTCCACCGGGCTGGGCTTTGACGCAGCCATCTGCCAGGCCGCCGATGCCTCCAGATACAAGACTTTGCTGAATAAGCTGCGTATCGGAAAATTGATCTATATCTTCAATGCGATAAAGCTCATTTTTTCCATGACTCCCGCCCATATCAGGGTGGATTGCGATGGGGTGGTATCCGAGTATGACCGCACCATGCTCTTTGTCTGCATGAACAACAACTACGAGGGCGGCGGTTTCAAGTTCTGCCCTGATGCCAAAAATAATGACGGGCTGTTGGATACATGTATCGCAACGCCCGCCAAAAATATGGACTTTTTCAAGATCTTCCCTACAGCCTATGATGGCATTCACCTGAAGTTCGATGCCATACATATGGGCAGGGGCAAGACCGTTCATGTCACATCTGACTCATTTGAGTGGGTCCACACTGACGGAGAGGTCAAATGCAGATCCAATGAGATCACCATATGCCTGCTGCCGGAGCAGCTTCGGCTTCTGATGTAGGATTATTGTGCATTCAGTGCCTGTCCCATATTGGAGTTTCTCATAGCCACCATCAGTGCCTTTGTAATGGCTGACCCGATGATGAGTGCGGCCAGAGCCTCCACAAATGCGTTAAAGCCTACCATAGCAGTCACGAAAGCTATCACATTATCTGTGGGAAGGTTTGCTGCAGCTGCCCAGTCCTGGATCTCAGGCTTGTTGAAGAACAAAAGGCAGAGTGTGGTCATATATAATATGGTGTTCAGCACCGGTGCGCAGACACAGGCAACAGGGATCGAAACAGCCTTTATGTTGCTGTCCTTGATAGCCCTGTAGATCACGCCCGTTAAGAATCCCATGAGCATACGTGTAGGGAGGCGTACGATGATATTCGCGATGGGTGCGATCTGCATCATCAGCGGTCCCAGGCCATCTCCTGCCATAGACTGATATACGCTGGTGAGACCGAAGACGGTACCCAGTATCAGTCCCTCCACAGGTCCCAAAATGATGGCGCCTACTGCAACAGGGATGGATATCAGTGATATCTTGATCATAGGTGTGGGGATATATCCCAGGGGTGTGAATGCCATCAAAAGGATGATGGCTACAAAGAATGCCGTCAGCACCAGTCTGTATGTGCCGGACTTTTTTTCGGTAAAAGCTCTTTTTTCCATGAGTCTCTTCCTCCTTATTATTCTGAGTGTTTTGGCCTGCAACCGGATGGACTCCGCACCTGGTAGCCCCCCGAAGCCGTGCTATATCATATAACATATCGGACGAAAAAGCAACTTTTTGTAGTGAATTGATGCCTTCTATGATATCATTATTTAAAATCCATTGAAATTACGTCATCCTGAGCGCCCTGTCATCCAAAGCACGGCGGGATCGCACTGTCATCCTGAGCGCAGCGGGATCGCACTGTCATCCTGAGCGCAGCGAAGGATCTTTCAATGGAAAACTATCAGTACAATGGAGTGTCTGCTTATGAAAAATAGAGTGTTGAGTATCATTATTTCTGCTACAGTCATTGCCGGTACAATCTGCAGTTTTGTATCCCCGGATGTTTCCGCCGCTTCTCCCACGGTTTCCATCACCGGGACCGAGAAGGTGGCCTCAGGCCTGGAAGGCAGTCAGATGGCCATTTTGTATGATTCCTCCATCGGCATGCCCACCTCCGAGGCCAACGCCATCGCCCAGACAGCTGACGGCTTTATCTGGATCGGCAGCTATTCAGGACTTGTACGATATGACGGCAACAGCTTTTACCGTTTTGATTCCTCCGTGGGCATATCCAGTGTAGTTTCACTTTACGTAGATTCCCAGGACCGCCTGTGGATCGGGACCAACGACAACGGTCTCGCCATGTATAAAAACGGCAGCTTTTCCTATTACAATACCGATACTGCATTGGAGTCTGCATCCATCAGATCCATCACCGAGGACGAAGCCGGCAACATCCTGGTTGCCACCACCCATGGCGCATACTATATCGGAAGCGATGATGCGCTTAATGTTATAGACGACTCTCGTATCAATGATATGTATATCTATGCCATGCATACGGCTCCAAGCGGCATCACCTATGCCAACTCCGTAAGTGGTGATGTGGTCATCATCGACCATCTTTCTGTCACAGGTTTCATCCCTTCATCCGGCATTGACTTTTTTGTAAATTCCATCTATCCCGATCCTCAGAATCCGGGATATATCTATATCGGCACCGATGATATGCGCATTTTCTACTGCCAGCCCACAGATTCGAGCCTGGGCAAGCCCAAGGTATATCGTACTCCGGATCTTACCAGCATCAACAATATGCTTTATCACGGCGGCCAGCTCTGGGTCTGCGCTGACGATGGCATCGGATATTTTGATGAGAATATGAAGTTCAAAAAGCTCAACAGCATATCCATGACCAGTTCCGTAGACTATGCCATGGTGGATTACGAGGACAACCTCTGGTTTACCTCATCACGTCAGGGTGTGATGAAGCTTACCAGATCCATTTTCACCGATGTCAACCGCTACGACAGCCTTCCTGAAATGGTGGTCAACACCACCTGCATTTTTAATGACAGGCTCTATGTTGGTACCGACAACGGACTTCTGGTTTTGAACAACAAGCTTCGCAAAGTGCCGGATCCCATGACCGATCTATTGGCCGGGATACGTATCAGAAGCATCAAGGCAGACAGCAATGGACATATGTGGATCTGCACCTACAGTGATTACGGTCTGATCTGTATGAACAGCGATGGCAGCTATACCTGCTTTACCGCCGAAAAGGACGGCCTGGCCTCTGACAAGGTCAGGACCTGCACGGAGCTAAACGACGGCTCCATCGCCGCTTCTGCCAGCGGCTGCGTGGCCTTTATCCGTGACGGCAATGTGATCTCCACCTTTTCCCAGGATCACGGACTTGTCAACACAGAGATCCTTACCATCTGCGAAAACGTGGCCGAGGATAAGCTCTATCTGGGCAGTGACGGTGACGGCATATATATCCTGGATCCCAACTCTGACGAGATCGGGCATCTGGGACATCAGGAGGGGCTCACCTCCGACGTGGTGCTTCGGATAAAGCACGATCCCTACCGTGATGTATACTGGGTGATCACCAGCAATTCCATAGCCTATATCAAGGACGGCAAGATCACTACGGTCACCGGCTTCCCCTATGCCAACAACTTTGACATCTTCTTCAATGAACACGGAGAGCTGTGGGTGCTTTCCAGCGCCGGCGTCTTTGTGGTAAACGCCGATGATATGATAGCAAACCGGGATATCGTCTACGAACAGCTGGATAGCGAGAGTGGTCTGCCCTATGTTACCACCGCCAATTCCCGCAGCTACATCGACGATGCCGGTATGCTGTACATCTCCGGTACCGCCGGTATCACCATGGTAAACATCAACGACAGGACAGACGACCTCTCATCCATCAAGCTGGCCATCCCCTTTGTGGAGGCAGATGATGAGGTTGTATTCCCCGACGAGGAGGGACACCTGGAGATCCCCGCCACCTGCAAGCGTCTGACCATCCACGCCTATGCCCTTTCCTATTCACTGAACAACCCGAAGGTGAAATACTATCTGGAGGGCTTTGATGACAGCAGGTTCACCACCACCAAGCGCGAGATGACAGCCGTCACCTACACGAACCTTAATGGCGGTAACTATACCTTCCATCTGGAGCTGATGGGCAACACCGGGCAGGAGCCGGTGAAAACCGCGGATCTTTCCATCACAAAGCAGATGGCCTGGTATGAATATTTTTGGGTCAGGGCACTGATCACAGTGCTGTTGGCCTCAGCAGTGATCCTTATCATAGCCATGTACTTCAAGCGCAAGTCTGATGCGGCTCTTAAAAAGCAGCAGGAGACCAGGCAGCTGATCAACGAGATCACCAAGGCCTTCGCAAAGACCATCGATATGAAGGACCGGTATACAAACGGTCATTCCTTCAGAGTCGCAAACTATACCAGGATGCTGGCAAGAAAACTGGGGTACAACGAGGATCAGGTTGCCGACATGTACAACATTGCACTGTTGCACGATATCGGAAAGCTGGCCATTCCCGATGCCATTTTAAATAAGCCGGAGGGGCTGGATGATGAGGAATATGCGGTGATGAAGTCCCATGCCGCAAAAGGATATGAGGTACTAAAGGAGATAACCATCGCTCCGGATCTGGCTATCGGAGCGGGCTATCATCATGAGAGGCTGGACGGCAAGGGCTATCCCAATGGACTGGGAGGCGAGGATATCCCCTTTGTGGCACAGATCATTGCGGTGGCAGATACCTTTGATGCCATGTATTCCACCAGGCCCTACCGTAAGCAGCTGCCTCTGCAGACAGTACTGGATGAGCTGCAGCGGGTAGCAGGCACCCAGCTTAATGCAGACGTGGTCGCCCAGCTGGTATCCCTGGCAGAGGAGGGGCAGATCAAATAGTATTCCCATTACCCTGAACTATTATCGCTCTGTCATTCTGAGCGGTTTTCCTGTCATTCTGAGCGCAGCGAAGAATCTTAATAAAAACACCCGGCTTATCTGCCGGGTGTTATCACTATACTATCATCATCGGTGTTTTCAATTCTTCCTCTTCCTGGGCATCCAGGGTCCTCTCATCTAAAAGCTCCTTTTTCGCCCTGTTACGAAAGTCCCTGGGGGACATGTGATAGGACTCCTTGAATACCCTGTTAAAGGTACGCTGACTCTCAAAGCCTGCGTTTTCATAGGCCTCCGTGATGCTCTGATTGGTATACTTCAAAAGATAGGTCACGTACTGCAGCCTGGTATTGTTCAGATACTGATTGAAGTTCGTGTGGAAGGTCCCGGAAAAGATCCTGGAAAGGGCATAGGGGCTCACATAGAGGTCCGACGCCATGGAAGTCAGGGATATCTCCTCAGTAAAATGCTGTGCGATATAGGACACGGTCCGAAAGATCAGGTCGTTGGACTCCATCTCCCGTCTCTCCACCAGGGTCAGCTTCGGAAGCAGCCTGGCTAGGATGAGCTGTAAAAATGCCTGATGGATAACCTCATCATTGGGATCCGTTTTGGCTTTGTTTTCAGGTCGTCTTTTCTTATAATTGCCCGGCCTGTCCCAGTAGCTGGAGGTGGTGGTCCTGGCCACCTTCATCTGCGCCAGCCGCTCAAAGGCATATACCACATCAGGGTGGACATTTTCAGCCTTGATCACGGGATTATCCGGTGCCTGCTGCTGCAGGGTGGACAGATACGTCCCCGCCAAAACCGGAGCCGCCAATACCACGATCTGCCTGTTTTTTCCCTTGCCGAACACCTGATAATGATGTATCAGATCCGGAAAGATCACAGCCACATCACCCTCATCCATGTGGTAAAGCTCCTGACCTATACCCACCTCCTGGGTGCCATGGGTCACGAAAACTATCTCCACCGCAGTATGAACGTGGGGCGGAACATGGTTGGACTTTTTCTTATGAACCTCAAACTGCTCTACATCTTCAAATACAGCGTACATACATCCACCTTTTATAACCAATACAACCCCAGCGCCTGATATATGACCCCGGGGTTGTATTATAGCATCATTCTTTTTGGATCACAAATTTATGTGGTCCGGAAGCAACAGTTCTATGCACTGAGTACTTCCTTGGTTGCGATCACGTCTACGCCTGTGCCGCAAACATCCTTAACGATAACATCACCGATATGGATGGGTGCCGTAACCTCAACGCCCTCGATAGCCTTCATGCAGTCAAAGATCTTATCCTTGGGGATATCGTTCTTGGTCTTGCAGGAAACCATGGCGATGCGTCCGCCCTTAACAGGTACGGTGGAAGTAACGATCCTGGTAGGATTGGTAACTTCCTTTCTGGCATAATCGTCACCCCTCTTGCAGGTGTTGCCTGTCACCTCAACAACAGTCCCGTTATCAATGGTGACAGTAAGCTGGCAGCCCATAGGGCAACCGATACAGGTAAGTTTTCTTGTTTCCATTCTATATCGCCTCCCTCTTACGCTTGCTCAATCTTGATAGTGATGTCTGAAATGTCGGGATGCTTTGCCAGCTCCTCTTTCTTGATCACTACCTCTTCCATCTCACCGGGTGCCATGATCTGCTTTTTACGCTTGAGCACCTGCTCGTCGCCGAAGTACATAGCCACTGCAGAATTCTTGTAAACAGCGCCTACACGGAAACGAACGGTAACAGTATCGTCCATCTCGTTGGGACGAACAGTAACGGGAACGGTATAACGAACGCCGTCCACTGCGTTGATCTTGATCTCCTTGGTGGCAGGCTTGGAGCCTTCCTTTACATACTTGGCTGCGTTCCTGCCGGCATTGGCTGCTTCCTGCGAAACGAAGTCAACCAAGTCATGCACGTGGAGAACATTACCGCATGCAAAGATACCCTCAACGGATGTCTCAAGTGAATCATTAACTATAGGACCGGAGGTAATGCCTGAAAGCTCTACGCCGGCTGTCTTGGAAAGCTCATTCTCGGGAAGCAGTCCAACGGAAAGAAGGAGTGTATCACAGCTGTAATGCTCCTCTGTACCGGGGATGGGCTTCATGTCGGGACCAACCTCTGCAATGGTGATGCCCTCAACTCTCTCCTTACCCTCGATGTCAACAACGGTATGGGAAAGCTTAAGAGGAATACCATAGTCGTCCAGACACTGAACGATATTTCTCTTCAGACCGCCTGAATAAGGCATGAGCTCTGCTACTACCTTGACCTTGGCGCCCTCTAATGTCATACGGCGTGCCATGATAAGTCCGATATCACCGGAACCCAGGATAACAACCTCACGGCCGGGCATGTAACCCTCGATATTGACCAGTCTCTGTGCTGTACCTGCGGAGAAAATACCTGCAGGACGATATCCGGGGATGTTGAGAGCACCTCTGGGACGCTCTCTGCAGCCCATAGCCAGGATAACTGCCTTGGCCTGGATCTGGAACATGCCGTCTGTCTTGTTCATAGCCGTTACAACCTTGGTGTCTGTGATATCCATAACCATGGTGTTGAGCTTGTACTCAATATTGAGCTTGAATACCTCATCCATAAAACGCTGAGCATACTCAGGGCCTGTCAGCTCCTCCTTGAAGGTGTGGAGGCCGAAGCCGTTATGGATGCACTGATTTAAGATGCCGCCCAGCTCGTGATCTCTTTCCAGGATCAGGATGCTGTCTACGCCGGCCTTTTTAGCCTCAGCTGCCGCTGCAAGACCTGCAGGACCGCCGCCTATTACTACAATATCATAGGACTGCATTACAGCTCACCTCCTTTACGATTCTTGGAAAGCTCGGGAGCTATCACGGACTTGCCACCGCTCTTGGTGATCTTTTCAACCGGAATACCCAGCTCTCTGTTAATGATCTCCATTACACGAGGTGAGCAGAAGCCTGCCTGGCATCTTCCCATGCCGGCTCTGGTACGTCTCTTTACGCCGTCCAGTGAACGTGCGCCTAAAGGACGATGGATGGCATCCAAAATCTCGCCTTCGGAAATGGACTCGCAACGGCAGATGATCTGACCGTATGCAGGGTTCTTTTTAATGAGCTCGTTCCTCTCCTCAATGGACATGCCTGAAGGATTGAGGATACCCTTTCTCTTGCCATCCCAGTTAGCCTTCTTGGAGGGCTTGAGGATACCTGCAACGATATCCGCAACCATCTCGCCGATAGCAGGGCTACTAGTAAGACCGGGTGACTCTATGCCGGCACAGTCAACGAAGCCGGGTGCTTCCTTAAGCTCGCCGATAACGAACTCGTGGTTGTCCTCGTGTGCACGAAGACCCGCAAAGCTGGTGATAACCTTTCTGCGTACGGGCAGGTTGTCTACATGCATGCCGGCCTTTTCAATAAGATCATTGATGCCGTCTGCAGTAGTAGCCGTAGCTTCCTTGTCCTCGATATCAACAGCTGTAGGACCAACGATGAGGTTTCCGTGGATAGTAGGGGAAACCAGGATACCCTTACCCATCTTAGTGGGCTGAGGGAAGATAGTATGCTTTGCAAATGATCCCATCTCCTTGTCCAGCAGGCAATAGTCGCCGCGGCGGGGTGTGATGTGGATCTTCTTATCTGCTACCATATTATGGAATACATCTGAATAAACTCCGGCTGCATTAACTACAGTCCTGGTCTTGTACTCACCGTTGTTGGTGCGGATATGCCAGATACCGTCCTCATCCCTGTGCAGATCCTCTGCCTCAGTGTTGAAGAAGAAATCTACTCCGTTAACATTGGCATTTTCTGCCATAGCGATATTCAGCATGAAGGGGCAGATGATGCCGCCTGTAGGAGCATAAAGTGCTGCACATGCAGCCTCTGCAAGGTTGGGCTCCATCTGATGAAGCTCCTCCCTCTCTACGATACGGAGATCCTTAACGCCGTTGGCTACGCCTCTGTTGTAAAGGTCCTGTAAACCGCCCTTTTCTGATTCATGGATGCAAACAACCAAAGATCCGTTCCTCTCAAACGGAATATCCAGATCCTCTGCCAGCTGTCCCATCATTTCATTACCCTCAACATTCAGCTTCGCCATAAGGGAACCTTCGGCAGCGTCAAAGCCCGCATGAACGATGGCACTGTTTGCCTTGCTTGTTCCGGAGCAGACATCCTCGCCTTTTTCAAGGACGCAGACGTTCAGATCGTATTTTGAAAGCTCGCGCGCAGTGGCACTGCCGCTTACGCCCGCTCCGATTATGATACAATCGTATATCATAGATTATCCCTTTCTTTTGTTGAAATCATTAAGTTACATTGTTAATCTCGCTTAGTCAAAGACGACGACGGATTTTACTCCGTCGCCGTTCAGTTGATTTAGACCTAGAGTCAAACCTTAACCAGTCTAAGTTAAATTATGCAAACATTCCTGCTGCTGCAAGTGCGTTGTAAAGAAGAGAAGCAACAACACCACCACAGATAGGTGCAATCAGAGGGATCCAGCCATATCCCCAGTTGGGATCCTTGTTGCCCTTGTTGGGTCCAAGAAGCATGTAAGCGATACGAGGAGCTGTATCTCTTGCAGCGTTCATAGCGTATCCTGTCAGACCACCGAAGGAAGCGCCGCAGGCAACGATTACGCCGTAAACGAGAACCCAAACAACGCGATCTGATCCAGCAGGGATCAGAGCAAGGGTGAACACGAGAACGAACGTAGCCACGAACTCAGAAAGGAAGTTCAGTCCCTGATTCGGGATGGAAGGTCCTGTGCAGAAGCATCCGCGAACGGTCGCATCATCAGCTGTAGCCTTGATGTGGTCAGCATAGAGAACCATAAGGATGCAAGCGCCGAGGAAACCACCGATCATCTGAGCAACGATCTGACTTCCAACTGTGCTCCAGTCACCGCTTCTGATAGCGATGCCGATCGTAACTGCAGGGTTGAAAGCTGAAGGGCATCCCGTGAAGTTGCTCATCGCAAATGCGGGAACCATAACTGCCATTCCCCATCCGATAAGGATGTGAACAGCGCCGCCGCCCTTGAAGCCTGACTTCTCGAGTGATACGTTACAGCAAACGCCATCGCCCAGAAGCACCAGTAACATTGTACCAATAAGCTCACCAACAAAAATTGACATAAACATAACCTCCTAAAAACTTTTTTGTGCCCTTAGTTCACATATCGTTAAGCCGCTTCCTGCCGAAGCGGACGCCGCGGCAGGAGCGGGATTAACCGGGATTGATTACTTAGCCCAGCCGAGTGTAGCGTTGACTGCCTGCTTCCAGCCCTTGATCTTGGCATCGCGGTCAGCATCGCTCATTTCAGGCTTGAACTCTTTGTCAATAGCCCAGTTCTTGATTACGTCGTCCTTGCTTGCCCAGAAGCCAACTGCAAGACCTGCCAGGTAAGAAGCACCCATAGCCGTCGTCTCAACACATACAGGACGATGAACGGGAGCATTGATGATGTCGGACTGGAACTGCATAAGGAAGTTGTTCTTGCAAGCGCCGCCGTCAACCTTAAGGGCTGCGAGCTTAACGCCTGAGCCGTCTTCCATAGCTGCCAGAACGTCATTGGTCTGCAGTGCGAGAGACTCGAGGGTCGCACGGATGATGTGATACTTGTTAACGCCACGGGTAAGGCCTGTGATAGCGCCACGTGCGTAAGGATCCCAATAAGGAGCGCCAAGTCCCGTGAATGCAGGAACAACATAGCAGCCATTGGTATCCTTAACCTGTGTTGCGAAGTACTCTGAATCCGGTGAGGAGTCAACCAGCTTAACCTCGTCGCGGAGCCACTGGATAGCGGCGCCGGCTACGAATACGGAACCTTCCAGAGCGTACTCAACCTTGCCGTCAAGACCCCAGGCAATGGTGGTAAGAAGTCCGTTGTTCGGGAAGATAGGCTTTGTGCCGATGTTCATCAGCATGAAGCAGCCTGTTCCATAGGTGTTCTTAGCCATTCCGGACTCGAAGCAGGTCTGTCCGAAGAGAGCCGCCTGCTGGTCGCCTGCTACGCCGGCGATCTTGATGGGGCCGCCGAAGAACTCGGGATCGGACTCGCCATACTCGGTGCTGCTGGAAGGAAGAGCCTTCGGAAGCATACTCATGGGAACTTCAAGCTGCTCGCAGAGCTCCTTATCCCAATCGCAGGTGTTGATGTTGAACATCAGGGTCCTGGAAGCGTTGGAATAATCGGTTGCGTGTACTTTGCCCTTTGTCAGCTTGTAGATAAGCCAGGTATCAACGGTACCGAAGCAGAGCTCGCCTTTTTCTGCTCTCTCGCGAACGCCGTCAACGTTGTTAAGGATCCAGCGAAGCTTCGTTCCTGAGAAATAAGGATCGAATACGAGGCCGGTCTTGTTGTAAGCGGAATTGTCGATGCCGGGATACTTGTCCATCAGTTCCTGCTTCATATCAGCAGTTCTGCGGCACTGCCAAACGATCGCATGATAAACGGGATCGCCGGTAGCCCTGTCCCAAACGATTGTGGTCTCACGCTGATTCGTGATACCGATTGCTGCGATGTCAGAAGCGGTAGCTCCAGCTTTCTGAAGAGCTTCCTTTGCTACTGCGAGCTGGGTGTTCCATATCTCGTTGGCGTCATGCTCAACCCAACCCGGCTGCGGATAATACTGCGTGAATTCCTTCTGCGCAACAGAGCACATCTCACCCTTCTCGTTAAAAAGGATACATCTGTTGCTGGTAGTTCCCGCATCCAGAGCCATCACATACTTTGCCATAAATTTTTCCTCCTTTTAACCATTACATATATAATTACTCTGTCCTTTTTGGCGAAAATCCTATGCACATTGACCGGACATCAATGAAAGAGCGCGAACCCCAGCCCGTCGTACCGGTTAAAAGGGTCCGGAGCCACATCTCCGGATAAAGACCATAAATGAGGTCGACATGGACCGTCACGGTACTGGGTATCCGCCATCCTTCAAAGATGGCCGGAAAAGCGCATATTTTCCAAAAATATAAAGGACGGTGGATCACGTTTGGGTGATCCTGGACCGATGCATAAACATAGAAATAGAGAACCATAACCAATCGGCAATATCGCTACTGACGTACAGTCAAGTCCTCCTTCTCATTAAGCACCTCGTCCAAATTTGTGATGTAACTATAGCATGTATTTGTTAAAAATGCAACACGAAAATAAAATATTCGGCAAGTATTTATTAAATTAGACTAAATACGGACATTGTTGACTGGAATCAGAATTGGGCATATAGAAGGTCCGTTGCGTCGTAGCCGGTGCCGTAAGCCCCGAAGATGATCACGAAAAAGATGCAGGCATACCAGAAGGCAAACCTTAGGGCGATGGGGAGAGAGTCGAGTTTTGCCCGGATGGATATCCCTGCTTCTTTCAGGGTCTCCACCGCCGCAACCACCGCAAGCCCTACGAAGATCGCAAAGTAGCCATATCTGTCTATTCCGATATCCTGTATGTGTCTTATCACCATATCAAACCTTAGATCCGTAAAGATAAGCTTGAACATTTCCATTCCTTGCGTAAGAGAATCCGCCCTAAAGAACATTTCCCCTATGATAACGATGATGAAAAGCTTCACATACCTGAAGATCCTTACGGGAGCGGAGGTTTCTTTGAGATGCAGGAAGCCGAGAAGCTTAAGGAAGGGCTCCTCCGCGATGTTTTCTATGAAGATCAGGACGAAATAGTACATGCCGTAGAAAATGAACGTCCATCTGGGACCGTGCCAAAGGCCGTTGCTCAGCCAAACGAAAAACAGAGCCGCGGTGGGGGCGACGAAGCGGCTCGCATAGTTCCCCAAAAACTTCTTTGCTTTGACGGAAAGCTTCAGTACGGGCTTCGATACGGCTATGGGATAGAATATATAGTCTTTAAAGAAAGTGCCCAGCGTGATATGCCATCTCCGCCAGAAGTCCGATGCGTTTTTGGCGAAGAACGGCTGCCTGAAGTTCTCGGAAAGCCTTATCCCGAAGATCCTCGCGCTTCCTATGGCTATATCTATGGATCCGGAAAAGTCCATATATTCCTGAAGCGTAAACAGGAGAGCCGCGAACAGCGCCACGCCCCCGTCCATATACTCTCCGCTGAAAAGCTGGGAAACGGCTGGCGATAGATGGTCGGCTATCACGAGCTTCTTGAACAGCCCCCAGAGTATCCTTTGATAGCCTTCCCTTAAATCCTTTGATTCTATCCCCTTTCCCGAAAAGAGATCTTTAGCTTCGGAATATCTGGTTATCGGTCCTTCCAGGAGCTTCGGGAAAAACGACATGAAGAGGAAGACGTTGATGAGGCTTTTTTCGGCCTCTATCTTCCCGCTGTGCACATCCGTAAGATAGGCGATGGCCTCCAGGGTATAGTAGGAGATTCCTATGGGCACGGCGAGGTTTAAGACATGCCAGTCAAACCTTAGGTTGGCCGCCTGGGAGATCCTCACGATATTAAGCCCTATGAAATCCAGATACTTAAAGCAAATAAGCGTGAAAAGCAAGAGGATTATGGCGAGTATCAGAACGGCTTTCTTTTTTTTCTGCCGCTCTTTCCTTTTAAGGCTTTTGTCCGCATTTATGGAATCGAGGCCCCTTCCCGTCGCCCAGATGAAAACGGATGCGGCGATGTTTGCCGTTAACAGAAGCCCGCTTAGGCTGAAAAAGAAGAACCATCCTGATGCGAGAAGCACCAGCTTCCGAATCCTTTTGGGAGAAAGCTGGTAAATCAAAGCCGCCGTCGGCAGAAACAGGGCAAAATACATCCAGGTCGTATAGGATAGCTGCTTCCACCATAAGGCGATGCATTCAATTATATAGTTTATCGTAGTCCCTGTTCCACTTATCATAAGATTCATCACTTCTATGGTCTAAAAGATCGTAGTTCGCTTCAAGGTATTTCGAGAGATAGAGGCTTACTTTCTCGGCCCCCGAAGGGTTCATATGGTCTCCGCCATCCTTCGTGTCCTTTGACCAGTCTATACCGAGTTCTTCCCAGATGAGGTTTAAGTCCAGATAATCCGCATCATGGGTTTCCGACCATTCCTGTACAGCCTTATGGGTTTCCATGGAATAGTTTGGCGGGCTTGGAAGAGAGAGCACCAAAAGGGCTGTGCCGTTTTTCTTGCAATAATCCGAGATGTCCTCCAGGTATCTTAAGTTCAGCTCGCCTATCGAGACGGGGTCTGATGCTAGCTCCATATAGTTCAACGGGCCTTCATATGGCTCCACTCCGTCGACGGGGTCGTATCCCTTGTTCTGATTCAAGGATACGACGGTATCTTCAAAGGGATGGAGTGCCTTATAGAAGGTGTGGTAATGAAAGATGGGGAATCTCTTT
>JAILEN010000040.1 GCA_024687655.1 Lachnospiraceae bacterium
ATCATCAACATCCAGATCATATCCATGACCATATTCTACATAGCTTTTACATTTCTTGCCATGCTGTGGTTTGACTACTGCAGCTTCAGGTTCAGGGACAAGGGACGGGTTAAAAAAATTGGGATGCAGCCTGCCTTTATTCCCGGGGTACTTACCTTTGGAATGGTATTTCTAAACCAGTACGGAGAGTTTATTTTTTCCGTGGATGAGATGGGGGGATATCACCGGGAGATCCTCTACATTCCCATGTACATAGTTATCGTGGCCTATCTTGTAACGGGCTTTGTCTATATCGCCAGATACAGGACCAGTGATGAAAAGGTTCTGATACCCATGTGGCTCTATGCCATGCCCATCATCATCTGTTCCTTTATCACCTTCGTCATTGGGGAGGTATCCATGGCGGCACTGGGCACGGCCATCACCATTGCCTTTACCCACCTGGGGACCATGAATGAGGTGGCAGAGATAAGTATGAAGGAGAGCGTGCAGTGATGTTTTTAGATGAGATACATGTTACCTTTTATATTGATACTGCCGCTGCCATTTTATCCCTGGGAGTATTTGTACTGTGCGGCAGAGGTATTATAAAGGACGAACCTTTAAGCAAGTTATTCCGGTCGCTTTCCATCGTATGCTTTTGCCTGTCGCTTTTGGATGCGGCCACCTATGCCAGAAAAAACCATGAGTTCCCGGGAGCCCTGCCCATAGCGCTGGGACTACAGACCCTTCTGGAGCTGACACTTAACTTTGTCATCATCCTTTGGATGGTATTTGTGAATTACAGGATCTATCACAGCCGTGATGTCATAAAAAGGGATTTTGTAAAATATCTGATCCCTCTTGTTATTCTCATGGGCATAGATATCATCAATGTCTTTACCGGTATTATTTTCTACTATGATGAGCATGTGATGTACCACACCACGGCTTTTACCATTTACTATTATGTGGTGAGATATGCTTATCTCTTTGGGGGCGCCATACAGATCGCTGTGAGCAAAAAGAGCCATAGGGACCTGAAGTTCTTTGATGTATGGGGCTTTATTATCCCATCTCTGGCAGGCGGGCTTATCAATAGTTTTACAGACTATTCCGGCATGTGCTTGGGCTTTGCCATCGGTCTTTGCCTTGTGTATGCAGGTATCATCAATGAGCTTAGCTTTATGGACCACCAGACCGGCTATTACAACAGGTATTATCTCAGATATTTAAAGAGGGATATTGACAGCGAGACATTTTCTCCCAAGAGCGGTATCATTTACAGGCTTATGGATCCCGATGACATGAAGGCATTTGCGGGGCTTTTGTCTCCCATACTTCCAAAAAAATGTGAGGTGGTCCGCTACAACGAGGATACAGTGGTGATGCTGGCGGAGATATCAAAAAGGGGAGCCCTCCACATGATGTCAGAGGATGTGGAGTCGGCAGTGGAACAGTACAACAGGGACAATCAGGACAAGACCATGTCTGTTACCATGGACGAGGTATATAAAAAGAAAAAGGAAACCTCCAAAGGTTTTTATGAGATGTTTATACGAAGGATAGGTTGATAAAGGTATTTTTTTTATGAATGTGTTTGAGATATCAGACGACAATATAGTTGATTTCGCTGACATCCTGGGTGAAGACATGATGGAGGACATGGAGAGGACCTTTTATCGCGGATACGGCACAAGTGATGATGACGGTAACATCAACGGTGCCCTGGTATACGAGGTAAAGGGTCTGGATGACGATGACCAGGATACCCTGAGCAAGCTTTTGTTCATCAAGGCGGACAGCGATGAGGCCTATGAAGAGCTCCATCGTATCTACCGGGAAGAGGGTGTGGAAGAAGAGGAGATAACGGAGACCTTTTACGAGTTTGAGCAGGAGGAGATGGCAGACTCCTGTGAAAGGACAGGCTTTTCAAAGGATGCAAGGGAAAGTGAGGTCGTAAGGATCACCCTTAAGGACGCCTGCGGCTTTGATTTTGTAAACCGGATCAAAAAAATGCCGGACTATATCATTAAGCTGGGTAAGCTTTCCGTGACCGAGTACAGGGCCGGGGTCAAAAACTGCGTGTTCAACGGACAAAACGGCATCCTGGAGGACTTAAGCTATTTATCCATGAGCTGGTTTGATACGGAGATCTCATCCTGCACCATTACGGATGATGAGGTAAACGGTTTCTTTTTTGTCAGGACCACACCCTCCGGGGTCATCATACCGGTGCTTTTGTATGCCTATGGTGCTGACTATATCAAGAATATTGCACTTATGATAGCCAACAGTGTAAAAGAGGCCGAAAAGAAATATCCCCCGGAGACTGAGATCGTGATACACCGCTCCAGGAAGGCCTCGGCAGAGCTTATTAAAAGGCTGCTTCCCGGGGTAAAGGGCAAGCCGGCCTTCTTCGGTGAAAGAATGGAAAATTGATCGGGCCTTAAACAGGTAGTACAGTATTAGAAACAGAGGAGACCAAAGTGATTAATTCAGAAAGCATGATCATAACAACAGAAGTGGTCAGTGCCGTTTTCATGACCGTTATTTTGTGCGGATCCATATTCGGGAATTCCGGCGGGGACCGGGTTACGAGATTTTTCAGGTGCTGCCTGATCTCCACTATCATAGGAGCGGTGCTCGATGCCGTAAGCTATGTGGTGGACGGAAAAATGGAGAATGAGATTTTGCTCATTCTGATCAATATGGCCACCTATATTACCTGGGTGCTTATAGTGTTAATCTTTGCGTTTTACATCATTTCCCTTGTCGAAAAAAAGGTAGCTGTTCACGGGAAGGTGATCCTGCCTGTTGCCATCATCACAGGTCTGTGCGTACTGTTATGTATCATCGGATCATTTAACGGCAGGCTTGTGTATTTGGAGGATGGGTACTTTGTGGAGGGACCTTGGGGTAATCTCATAAGCTTTGCGCTTTGTGCCTGCACGGTTTATTTGTATGTGATCCTGTTCATCTACAGAAAGGCACTTGAATTCAGCTCATTCATAGTTATAGCGGCATTTTTGCTTTTCCCGTTTTTGGATACCATTATCTCCATATATCTCGAGATCGACTATTCTTATCCCATACTTGCAGTGGCCTTTATGGTTATCTATGTGGTCATCCAGGAAAAGACCGTGGCGGAGGGGTTTGTCAGGAAAAAGATCTTTGAAGAGACTACCTATACGGATCCTCTCACCCGTGAGAAAAATCTGCGCGCCTATGACGAGATCATCAAGGCTGATGTCCGGGGCGGCGCAAAGGGTATGGTGCACTTTAAGCTTTCTGATGGCTCCGCTGAAAACACAGGTCGTTTTGCTGAGGTCGTAAGGAACTGCTTTGAGGGCGCGGATATATTCAGGACGGCTGAGGATGAATTCGAAATGATTTTCTATAGGAGGGGCGAGGCAGCTTTTAAAAAGAAGATGTCAGATTTCGGAGATATCTTAAGGGAGGACGGCATAGGGGCTTCCTTCGAATATGAGTACAGCGAGGAGTGAAAATGAGCATTATCTTTATTTCTTCAAATATAGTAAGCACAGTCTTTTTGACCATACTTTTTTTGGGATCCGTATTCGGAACAAAAGTTAAAAACAAAAGCACCCTGCTTTTTTCGGGCTGTCTTTTGGCGGCCGCTATCGGTGCGACAGGGGATGCCATAGGCTATATGACCTTTGAAGGGGCTGCCGTAGGTATGGTGATCATTTTTGCAAACATGATATCATATGTTATGACTCCCGTAATGTTCATCCTGTTTTCCATGTACTTTTTTTCAGTGATAGGGACCAAGTCGTCCGTACCCCGGTGGGCAACATATCCGGTTATCGCCATAGGGGCCATTGACATCATTCTCGTGGTCATCGGTGCTGCCAAACAAAAGTTGCTCTATATAGAAAACGGTGAGGTTATGGACGGAGGATGGACGGACTACCCCAGCATGCTGCTGTTCATGGGAATACTGTACCTGTACTATGTTCTGTTCAGCTACAGGAAGGCTTTGAGAGCAGATCAGTTTTTGGCCTTCGGGGGCTTTTTGCTTTTCCCCATTGTGGATTCCTGGATCACACTTTTTAATCCCGTTGTAGATTTTACCTATCCCCTTGTAACCCTGTCCTTTGTGGTGATATATGTGATCATCCAGGAGCATGCCATCGCCGAGGAGAGCATGAGGCAGATAGTATTTGAGGAGGATTCCTTTACGGATCCCGGCACCGGCTTTAAAAACCGTCGGGCCTATGATGAGGCGGTTAGGGCCCGGGAACGGGGACGTGCAAATGGTGTTGTGTACTGTCATGTGAACCGGCTGGATGAGATCAGGGAAAAGGACGGTCCCCAGGCTGTGGACAAGCGTGTGGTGGAGTTTGACGGCATCCTTAAGGACAGCTTCCCGGGAGCTGATATTTGCAGGATATTCGAAAACACCTTTGTAGCCTTTTTATACAAGATCTCTGAGGCGGCCATGGAAAAAAAGGTTGGCGCTTTCGGCGAGAGCATGGAGCAAAATGACGGCATGGCTTCCTTCGGATATGTATACAGCGAAGATGAGCTTCTCTTTGATATGGTCAGGGAGGCGCAGCTTCGGGCGTAGGGATTTCAGATGAATGAATATTTTAAAGAGGGCGTGCAGCCCTCTTTTTCTGTGGGATTTCGGTTGACTTTAGAGGGCGGCGATGCTAAACTCTATGCATACGTACACGTAGCGGAGCACTCCGCATCATTACCGGTTTCAGGTTATTTCCCGTTTTGGTGAAGAGATTAAAACGTTTGTTCGAAAAAGTGTTGACTTTTTTGAATTATGGGTTTATTATAAGCATATCAACGCCGAACAGAAGTTCGGAGAAAGGATCGTATTATGGCAAACGAGGAAAAACTTAAAGCACTTGACGTTGCGATTTCACAGATAGAAAAGGCCTATGGACGGGGTTCCATCATGAAGCTGGGCGACAGCACCAATCAGATGAGGGTGGAGACCATTCCCACCGGATCCATCAGCCTGGATATAGCATTGGGACAGGGAGGACTTCCCAGGGGGCGTATCATAGAGATCTACGGTCCCGAGTCATCAGGCAAGACCACCATAGCCCTTCATGCGGTTTCGGAGGTGCAAAAGGCAGGCGGTATCGCGGGATTTATCGATGCCGAGCATGCCCTTGATCCCGTATACGCTAAAAATATTGGTGTAGATATAGATAATCTGTATATTTCACAACCGGACAACGGGGAGCAGGCTCTTGAGATCACTGAGACCATGGTCCGTTCTGGAGCTGTGGATATCATTATCGTGGACTCCGTTGCGGCCCTGGTTCCCAAGGCGGAGATTGAGGGAGATATGGGTGATTCCCATATGGGACTTCAGGCACGCCTCATGTCACAGGCCCTGAGGAAGCTTACCGCCGCCATTTCCAAGAGCGACTGCACGGTTATCTTTATCAACCAGCTCCGTCAGAAGATCGGTGTGATGTTCGGCAATCCCGAGACCACCACCGGAGGTAATGCACTGAAGTTCTATGCTTCCGTCCGTATGGACGTGCGCCGCATCGAGGCACTGAAGCAGCAGGGTGAGGTCATCGGCAACCACACCAGGGTAAAAATTGTGAAGAACAAGATCGCACCTCCCTTCAGAGAGGCTGAGTTTGATATCATGTTCGGCAAGGGCATATCCCGTGAGGGAGACATCCTGGATCTGGCTGCGAACATTGATATCATCAATAAGTCCGGTGCCTGGTACGCCTATCAGGGTGAGAAGATCGGACAGGGCCGGGAGAATGCCAAGCAGTATCTGGCAGAGAATCCGGCGGTATGTGACGAGATAGAGGCGTTGATCCGCAGGCACTATGACCTGGACGGTGAGTCCGGGGAAGAGGGGGCTGCATCTGATCAGGCTGCAGCAGAGTCTGAGGAGGCCTGATGTATATCACAGAGATACTTCCCTTTGGCGGCAGGCAGAGCAAAAAGATGAGGATCAGGCTGGATGACGGCTCATACATTTCTCTGTACAAGTCTGAGGTCAGACGGTACGGACTTACTGAGGGCATGGATGTGGATGACGGTCTTTGGGATCGCCTGATGCAGGAGGTATTTATCCCCCGGGCCAGGTTCAGAGCCATGCATTTATTAGAGAAGCAGGATCGCACCAGATCGGGACTTTTAAAAAAACTTTCCGAGAGCGGCTATCCCAGGTTGGCTGTGGAGGCGGCTGTAGAGTATGTGGAGGGTTACCACTACATAGATGACGACAGATATGCCAGGTCATACGTCAGATATCATCAGTCCGGCAGGAGCCGCCGCAGGATCATGACGGACCTTCGTCAGCGGGGTGTTTCCGATGAGGTGATACAGGAGGCGCTGGAGGCAGAGTACACCGCATCCGAGGAGGATATGATCAGGCAGACCCTTATGAAGCGTCACTTTGACCCTGTCACCGCGGATATCAGGGACCGTCAGAGGATATACAGATTTTTGCTGGGACGTGGCTTTCGGTACGAGGATATTGACAGAGCACTCCAAAAAGGGTAAACTTTATCAGTGGGTTTTTGAAATCTTTATATATTTTTCATAAATACCATTTGGAACCGATACGGTTCCGTGTTAACTTGAAAACTAAAAAAGGAGGTGCTCCTGTTGGGAACAGTAGGTATGACGGTTATAGTAGCCGTGGTAGCTGCCGCTGTGGCAGCCGTTCTCACAGCTGTGATTGTCACTTCTTATCACAGGAATGTTGATTCCAGGAAGATTGGCAGTGCAGAGGAAAAGGCACGCGAGATCATTGATGATGCGGTACGTACCGCAGAGACAAAGAAGAAAGAGATCCTGCTTGAGGCGAAGGAAGAATCCATCCGCACCAAGAACGATCTCGAAAAAGAGATCCGCGACCGCCGGGCAGAGATTTCCAAGTCTGAGCACCGCATCCAGCAAAAGGAAGAAAATATCGACCGCAAGCTGGACAATGCGGAGCGCAAGGAACAGAGTCTCAATGCACGTGAGAAGCAGCTGGAAAAGGACAAGGCCGAGGTGGCTAAGCTGAATCAGCAAAGAGTACAGGAACTGGAGCGAATT
>JAILEN010000058.1 GCA_024687655.1 Lachnospiraceae bacterium
AGTTTGTCGGGATAATGTTATAGTAAGGAAAACCGGAAGTTAATCGGGCTATGACCTTGAAGGAATCGAGTAAAATCGGTTCCTTTTTTTGTGTGATTATTGCAACTGATACCATATTGTTCTTGACAAAACGCTTCCAAAGGGCACGGTGGTCATAGAATGCGGAAAAATGCTGTTAAACCACGGCTACAGGCTGAAGATCCTAAACACAGTAAACTTCAATAAGTCGATGAGATACAACCCGTTTGCCTACATTAGCAGCGAAAAGGACATCTTAAAGTTGGTCAACACCATCATAGCAAACACAAAGGGTGAGGGAGACAAGTCCGGGGAGGATTTCTGGGTGAAATCGGAAAAACTCTACTATACAGCTCTTATAGCATACATCCATTATGAGCTTCCGGTGGAAGATCACAACTTCTCGTCCCTGCTGAATCTCATTGAGGCCAGCGATACCCGGGAAGACGATGATGACTACAAGAACCCCGTGGATCTCTTGTTTGATGACCTTGCTAAGGACAAGCCCGGATGCTTTGCAGTGAGACAATACAAGAAGTATAAACTTGCCGCAGGAAAAACGGCAAAGTCCATCCTTATCAGCTGCGGAGCACGGCTGGCTCCCTTCGACATAGCAGAACTGAGGGAGATGATGGCATATGACGAACTTGAACTTGACATGATCGGAGACAGGAAGACGGCACTTTTTATCATAACCTCAGACACAGACGCCACCTTTGATTTCGTTACCGCATTATGTGTCAGCCAGATGATGAATGTGCTCTGCACCCGGGCAGATGACCACTATGACGGAAGCCTGCCGGTGCATGTGAGATGCCTCTTTGATGAGTTTGCCAACATAAAGGTGCCGGATATGCAGCGGTTGATAGCCGTGATCCGGTCAAGGGAGATAAGTGCCAGCCTGATATTGCAGTCAAAGTCACAATTAAAGGCAATCTACAAGGAACATGCCGAAACCATCGAGGGCAACTGCGACAGTTATCTGTTCCTCGGAGGCAAGGAAAAGGAGACACTTAAGGATCTGGCGGAGCTTTTGGGCAAGGAGACCATAGACCTTTATAACGAGAGCGATACCAGGGGCAACAGCCGCTCTTACGCCATCAACTACAACAAGACAGGAAAAGACCTTATGAGCCGGGATGAGCTGGCAGTCATGGACGGAGGGAAATGCATCCTGCAGATCAGGGGAGTCAGACCATTTTTATCGGACAAATACGACATCACAAAGCACCCCAGATACCACGAGCTTTCAGATGCAAATCCGAAGAACAAGCTGGATGTAGAGAAGTTCCTAAGCACCAAGCTTCGGATCAGGGACACGGATGAATTTGATTTTTATGAATACGAATAGAAAGGAGGCCTATCATGGCATTTTTCTCAACAGCAATAACAACCTTACAGACAATAGTGATCCTCATAGGCGCGGGGCTTTGCGCATGGGGTGGCATCAACCTCATGGAAGGGTATGGAAATGACAACCCCGGAGCCAAGTCACAGGGGATCAAACAGCTGCTTGCGGGCGGTGGAGTGATACTCATTGGCATGAAGCTCATCCCCATGCTGGCAACACTTTTAGTGTAGGAAGGAGGCACCCATGCTGGACGGACTTATAGAAGCAATAGAAGAGTGGGTGCGTGGGATACTGACGGAGATGATCCTTAAAAACATGACCACCATGTATACGGATGTCAACGAAAAGACAGGGCTTATCGCTTCAGAGGTGGCAAAGACACCACAGGGCTGGAATGGCAGCATTTACTCCATGATACGGGGACTGTCGGATTCCGTGATGCTACCCATAGCTACCATGGTGATAACCTTTGTTCTCTGCGTTGAACTGATATCAATGATCATGGAGAAAAACAACATGCAGGACTTTGATACCTGGCTTTTCTTCAAATACTTCTTAAAGATGAGCATAGCCGTATATGTGGTCTCCCATACCTTTGATATCGTCATGGCGATCTTCGACGTAGGGCAACACATAGTGACAAGCGCATCCTCGGTCATCACCGGAAGTACCGCAGTGGATATCTCTGACATGATGACGGACATGGAGACAAAGCTTGAGGCCATGGAGATGGGCGAGATGATCATACTCACATTTGAGACCTTCCTCGTAAGCTTCTGCCTGAAGATCCTCTCCATCATCATTACAGTCATCCTATACATACGTATGGTGGAGATCTACCTGTATATAAGCGTATCACCCGTGACCTTTTCCACCTTTGGTAACAAGGAGATCGGGCAGATCGGCAGCAACTACGTAAAAGGGCTTATCGCCCTGGCATTCCAGGGATTTTTCATCATGGTATGTGTAGGCATCTATGCGGTGTTGGTATCCACGATCCAGATGTCGGATGACATCCACTCGGCACTCTTTGGAGTGATGGGATATACGGTAATACTGGCATTTTCGCTTATGAAGACCGGATCCCTTAGCAAGTCAGTATTCTCGGCGCATTAGAAAGGAGGGCTCATGGCATATGTAACAGTACCCAAGGACCTTGACAAAGTAAAAAACAAAATAGCGTTTAACCTCACCCTCCGGCAGATAGTGTGCTTTAGTATCGCAGGAGTGATGGGAGTCCCGTTGTACTTTATGACACGGCCTGTCATCGGAGTATCAAATGCCTGCATAGTAGCGGTGCTTGTAATGCTTCCCGCATTTTTCTTCGCAATGTTTGAAAAGGATGGGCAGACAGCAGAAAAGATCCTTTTTGACATCATAAAGGTACATTTTCTAAGACCGGGTGTCAGGAAAAAGGACAGCCCGCACAACAAGGGACAGGCACACATACCAAACAAAAAGCAGATCACAGCGCAGGACACCATACCCTACCGGGAAATGTCAAAGGATGGTATCTGCCGGATCAGAAAGGGGCAGTACTCAAAGCTTATCCGTTTTCATGACATAAGCTATTCGCTGGCAAGCAAGGAGGATCAGGATGCCATATTTGAGGATTGGAGCGAGTTCCACAACTACTTCGACTCATCCATCCCGTATTCCATTACATTACGCAGCCGTCATAGTGACATGAAAAAGCTGAAAGAGCAGATACAGGTGGTAAAGCGTGATGATGAGTTTTCGGAGATAGCCCGGGAATACAGCGGCATGGTGCAATCCCAGCTTTCAAAGGGAAATAATGGAAGGCTTATTGAAAAGTACATCACGTAC
>JAILEN010000075.1 GCA_024687655.1 Lachnospiraceae bacterium
CACGGTTACGGAGACGCGCGACATGTCCAGCCGAGGTTAAGCGCAGGCGAAGGGTGCGCTTAGTAGCGGAGCGACTAACGAAAGCAACACACATTTTCAGGCAGATCGGCGGCCCGGACTAGATTACAGCGCTAAATAGAAAAACAGACCTTCCCTATCTTTCATGCATGTCGCGGAGCAGGAAGTAGGTATTCCGGTAGTTCCTCTTCCTTCCTGTCTCAAGGAGATGGTTTATGTCTTTTTCTACATCACAATTTCTAAATAGATCCACCATGTACGGCGCATAATGCGAGCCATTGCCCTCTTCAAGCTCCTCTACAAACTCCGAAAGGGCCTTACCCTTGCTGTAACTGCGGCCAATGGTATCCGTAGCGGCATCAAGGCAGTCTGCACAAAGCACAATGTCTATGATTGGCTTGCTCTTACTTTTTGCAGTTTCAAAGTCATCCGGATATCCTCTGGAATCGTCATACCACCTGTGATGTCCCAAAGCCACTTCGGCATAACGCCTGGTGGATGCAAAACGTGACAAAAGCTCATAACCGGTTCTCGGGTGAGTCTTTATCAAATTAAATTCTTCATCCAAAAGCTTCCTGCCATATACAAAGACCGTATCGATGATACTTATCTTTCCAAAATCATGGCAAAGCGCAGCATGATATGCAAAGTCCCTGACCTCGTCCTTATGTGCGATCACATCTTCTGCTGTTTCATATCCCAAAACTCCCACCAGTTTTTCCGGCATGAGCCTGAGCAGATGTCCGCAGAGACACTCCGTGATCTGTCCTACCATGAGTGAATGCACATAGGTGGGCGGATGGATCGCAGCTATCATCTGAAGCACCATATCCTCAAAAGTCAGGCAACTGGGTATCTCTATAAAACCGTCTATGATATCGTAGAGATACTCAAGCATCCCTGTAAGGGTATTGCCGTTGGGCATGCGAAAGGCATAACTTAACACATCCTGGTAATTATCGTGTAAAAGATCTTTTTCCATTTCCGAAATGTTTGTCCTGTCAAGGGCATACATAATCTCCATGGGAATGATGAGATTGGTGTAGATCTTACCCGGGGCATAGCTGTTGGAATCGCGATAACCATATATCTCAAGCAGGCTGTCCAAATACTCCTCCCTTGTGATCTTACCCATCAGATACTCTACTCTTTTCAGCATCATCTTGATGCTGTGCTCATCATCATCGCTGTCAAGAATCTCTATAAGGTGCTCCGCATTTCCTTCCCAAAGTCTCTTTAGCTGCTGAGTGCGCGAAAGGATGGTCTCCATCTGCTTTGGCGAATAACCCGCTGCATTGTGTTTTTCCACAGTCATGGCGTAATACTGCAATGACCTGAACCGATGATAGATCCAGTCAAAATCTTCCAAAAGGTCAATATAAAAGGGATCATCAGCTATTTCAAGCATCCTGTCCAAAAGCATCAACTGTTTTTCGTTTGCTTCGGGATCATTTGATATACCTTCAAAAAAAGCGATACTATATCGGGCATTGGTTAAAATAGTCTGCCTTATCTCAACATCCTCGATATCTTTAAATTGCTCCCTTTCAAGAAGTCCTAAAAAGAATTCACTCAGTTCTAATCCTCTTCTGCGATAGTTTTCCGCAATATCCGGATATGCATGTATGCGCTGAGTCATATTCATATGTTCGTAGAGGTTGGCGATCTGAAGGTCAAATCCCCGGACCTTATCGCAGACACTGCCGTGTATTTTAACATCCATGGCCATCCTGTCCGAGACACGCGAAAACATTTGCAAGTCCAGATTCTCAAAATGCTCCGCACAAATGAGATCATCGCTGAATGCGATAAGCCTCTCCTTATCCTCATCACTGATTTCTTCAGCAGAAAGTAAAGGGTACAAAACCGTATCCAAAAAGATACGGTTCTCTGCAGCAAGCTGCCCTACCTTTATGAAGTTCTCCCTTAGTCTGTCGCTGTATTCGTCCGCATCACTGATGTCATCGAGCATTGGCGTCGACAGTACCCGGATCTCTTCCATCCGGCGGATATAATTATCATATTCATTCATATTTATCAGAACCTGAAGTCCCTGCGGTTGGAGTTTTTGATAGCCTCGATATTCTCCATGGCGGTGCGTCGGACATTCTCCTTGGGGATATTATTAAGTTCTCTCTCTATCATCTCATATCCCGTCTTTTTAGTCTCAGGAGAAGCATAGTCCTCCAAGTACTCCGCCAGGGTCATGAGAGCATTGGGATGACAGCAGTTTAATATCTGGCCGCTCTTGCAAAGCTCCATGAACCGGTCTCCCGTGCGTCCAGCGCGATAGCAGGCAGTACAAAATGAAGGGATATGGTCGCTGTCCATAAGCCAGTGCACAACCTCGTCCAGGGTCCTCTGATCGGACACGTCAAACTGCTCCGTATCATGAGGGCGCTCCTCCTGGGTATAGCCTCCCACGGAGGTACGCGAGGCGCCGGAAACCTGTGAGATACCCACACGAAGCATTTTTGCACGGACCTCCTCGGTCTCACGGGTGGAAATGATCATGCCGGTATATGGCACCGCCAGCCTGATGCAGGCCGCTATCTTGATAAAGGTCTCATCATCTATGCCATTGTCAAACTCATCGGGATCGATGTCGTCCGCCTTTTTCACCCTGGGTACGCTGATGGTATGGGGTCCCACACCATGGACGGCCTCCAGATGCTCGGCATGCATGATAAGCGCCGCAAACTCATATTTATAAAGCTCCAGTCCAAAGAGCACTCCCAGTCCCACGTCGTCTATGCCACCCTCCATGGCGCGGTCCATGGCCTCGGTATGGTAAGCGTAATCGTGCTTGGGTCCCGTGGGATGGAGCCTCTCATAACTCTTTTTATGGTAGGTCTCCTGGAACAAAATGTAGGTGCCGATACCGGCATCCTTGAGCTTTTTGTAATTCTCCACGGTGGTGGCGGCGATATTCACGTTCACCCTGCGGATATCCCCGTTTTTATGATGGACGGAATAGATGGTGTCGATACAGTCCAAAATGTATTCGATGGGATTGTTCACCGGATCCTCTCCTGCCTCGATGGCAAGGCGCTTATGGCCCATATCCTGAAGTGCTATGACCTCCGCCCGAAGCTCCTCCTGGGTCAGCTTTTTCCGTGGAATGTTCTTGTTCTTCAGATGATAGGGACAGTAGAGGCAGCCGTTGACACAGTAATTGGAAAGATAAAGGGGGGCAAAGATGACGATACGGTTACCGTAAAACGCCAGCTTGATCTCCTCGGCTATCTCATACATCCTCTCGATCTTTTCAGGGATCTCGCAGGCCAAAAGCACGCTGGCCTCCCGGTGGGTCAGTCCATGACATACGCAGCCCGTCTCAGTAGGTACAGGTCTGGCCTTTTCAAGGATCTCGTCTATGAGTTTTTCGTTGTTCTTGTTTGCCTCGGCATATTCTAAGGTGGCGCGGACCTCCTCGTCATCGATAAAATCCTCTGCCTTGAGTGATTTCGGGTCGTACATTGTAATTCATCTCCATTTCTATAAGATCCTTCGCTGCGCTCAGGATGACACTATCTTGATGCTCCGCTCCAGCGCTCCTGTCATACGAGCTATGACGGTGCCATAGTTTGTAAAGGGCACGCCCTGATCTATGGCACACTTCATACGGTACATAACCTCTCGCTCGGTGATCATGCAGCCACCGCAGTGGATGATGAGGCTGTAGTCTGACAAGTCCTCAGGAAAGTCCTTGCCGGAACACGTCTCAATCACTATATCCCTTCCGGTGTGTTTTTTCAACCAGTTTGGGATCTTTACGGTGCCGATATCGTTGCACTGGCGGTGATGAGTACATCCCTCAGCCATGAGCACCTTGTCCCCGTCCTTTAAGTCATCCATGGCCTTTACGCCCTCGATGGCTGTTTCCAAAAAGCCCTTGTATCTGGCCATCAAAATTGAGAATGAAGTAAGGGGAATGTACTCAGGTACTATCTCGTCAACTATCTTAAACGCCTGGGAATCAGTGATCACCATGGCAGGCTTTTTCCCCAGCCCATCCAGGGTAGCCCTAAGCTCATGCTCCCGGGTCACCACAGCCATGGCTCCGGCATCCAAAATATCCCTGATCATCATCTGCTGTGGAAGGATCAGTCTGCCCTTGGGAGCCGACTCATCAATGGGGCATACCAAAACTATCATATCCCCGGCAGAGATGAGGTCGCTGACCAACGGCTTCTTTTTGGAAGCCTCCGGGATCAGATGACCCAGCAGTTCCTTAAGCTCATGAATGCCTTCGCCGGTCTTTGCGCTGACAAAAACAATGGAGTCTTCCTTTGATAAGTCCGGGGTGGCAAAGCCGATATCCTTTTTATTGTAAACTATGACATAGGGTATCTTTTTTTCCACTATGATATCAAGCAGGGTCTCATCGGGCTCCGTCATGCCTATGACTCCGTCCAGTACCAGCACGGCAATGTCCGCCCGGTTCAGGGTCTGTCTGGCCTTTTGGATGCGAAGCTCACCCAGGTCACTGTCATCATCATAGCCCGGTGTGTCCATAAGGACTACGGGACCAAGAGGCAGTATCTCCATGGACTTGATCACGGGATCCGTGGTGGTACCCCGGCGGTCCGAGACTATGGCCAGCTGGGAATCGGTGATGGCGTTTATTATGCTGGACTTGCCTGCGTTGACGCAGCCGAATATGCCTATGTGTATTCTTTCTGATTGTGGAGTATCGTTCATAGCATTTCTCCGTTAAAACACCATAAAATGGTGATAAAAAGATCCTTCGCTAGGTTGAAGTCATCTCCGATGACTTCTTCAAGCTTCTGTCTCTGACAGAAGCTTCACCACGCTCAGGATGACAGGGGAGCTTATACTTTAAATAACGTGGAAAGAATCCCACGTCCCAGAGCTGCTCCTACATTGCCGCCCAGGGTCTTTCCGAACTTGCCGCCGGCAGAGCCCACGGACTTTCCTATCTCGCGGCCGATGGTGCCTGCCGCCGTATTGGCCACACTCTTGGCCGCCCTCTTCACCTGTTTGGAATTCTGCTCGGCCTGCTTCTGGGCAGCCTTTTCAGCCGCAGCCTGCTCCCTGGCCGCCTGCTTTTCTGCTGCTGCCGCATCCCTGGCCGCCTGCTTTTCCGCTGCTGCTAAAGCCGCTGCCTCCTCAGCCTCCTGGTTATCCGTAAGCCTCTTTCTCTGGAGGAACTCAAAAGCGCTGTCATTATCCACATAAGTGCTGTATTTCGTATACAGATTATCGTTCTTAAAATGGGCATCCCTTTCGGCGTCAGTGATAGCCCCCATCTTTGACTGGGGCGGATAGCATACCTTCACCTTCTCAGAGATCATAGGAGCACCGTTTTCATCCAAAACGGAAACCAGAGCCTCTCCGATGCCGAGAGTAGTAAGTGTCTCATAGGTATCAAAGGCGGGATTCTCCCTGAAGGACATAGCTGCTGCCTTGACGCTCTTTTGCTCAGCAGGAGTGTAGGCATGCAGGCCATGCTGGATCTTGTTGTTGAGCTGGGAGAGCACCCCGTCGGGAATATCCATGGGATTCTGTGTCACGAAGTAGATCCCCACTCCCTTGGAACGGATCAGCTTCACCACCTGCTCGATCTTTTGCAAAAGCTCCTTTGATGCGCCGTCAAAAAGCATATGGGCCTCATCAAAGAAGAACACCATTTTAGGCTTGTCACAGTCTCCCACCTCGGGCAGATTCTCAAAGAGCTCCGACATCATCCACAGCATAAAGGTGGAATACATGGTGGGGGAAAGCATGAGTTTGCGGCAGTCTAAAATATTGATCCTGCCATAACCGTTCTGGTCAAAGGATATCCAGTCATGGAAGTCAACAGCCGTCTCCCCGAAGAACAGATCTCCGCCCTCTGACTCCAAAGCCACCACTGATCTGATGATGGCAGCCAGGGACTGCTTTGCAATATTACCGTATGTCAGGGAATACTCTGATGCATGCTCACCCACGTAGGACAAAGCCTCCTTCAGATCCTTGGTGTCGATAATGAGAGTCCCCTCGTCATCCATGATCTTAAAAATGATGGTCATGATATCCGACTGGGTGTCATTGAGTCCCAGTATCCGTGACAAGAGCAGGGGTCCCATCTCGGATATGGTAACCCGAAGTGGCATGCCACCCTGCTGGTATACATCCCACAGAATCACGGGGAATCCCTTTGGCTCCTCGCCCTCTCCCGGTTCAAAGAGTCCGGATATATCCCCCTTGGCATCCGCCAGAAACACCGGCACTCCCGCTGCGGAAAAGCTCTCCGCCAAAACCCTCAGCGTCACGGTCTTACCCATGCCGGTGACGCCGGCTATGAGTCCGTGACGGTTGGCCATCTTGGGCAGTATCGCCACCTCCCCGCTTTCCGAATTCCCTATTACGATCTTTCCATCCTTATACATTTTTTCTCCTTACAGACTTTCCTGTTTTCTTGCTTTCTTGAAAGTGCCGAAAAGGTAACTATGCATGGATTTTACCTTTCCCATTTATCTGAAAGTGAATTTATCTGGTCTGCGAACTTGGCCAGATCCTTGTTGGCCATGCCCTCGCAGCGATTGATAACAGAAAGCAGCCTCTGTCCGGCAGCCACAAGTCTGGCAAATACATTGGAAGAAGCCTTGCCAAAGGTCTTGGGCTTTCTCTCCATGGCAACGCGGCTTCCAATGGTAAGCTGCTGTCCGGTGATGAGATCAAAGCTGTCTCCCGAATAGGGCGCATAAGCCTCAAAGCCTATGGTGTCGGTAACTAGCTTTGCAAAACCGTCCACTATGGTATCGTCGCCGTGTACCACGTACACCTTTTTGGGCTCCATATCCCCGCCCTTGAAATGGCCTATCCAGTTCAAAAGCTCCTTCTGGTCCGCATGTCCGCTGACGCCCGGCAGATTCTCAATACGTGCGTGGACGCTGACTGTCTCACCAAAGAGCCTGGCCTCCTTACCGCCATTTAAAAGATGATGTCCCAAAGTGCCCGGTACCTGGAATCCTACGAAAAGAATGGTACACTCAGCCCGCCACAGGTTGTGCTTGAGGTGGTGTCTGATACGTCCCGCCTCGCACATGCCCGATGCGGAGATAATGACCTTGGGACTCTTGTCCACATTAATATGCTTGGACTCCTCAGGGGTGACCGCCACCCTAAGTCCCGGGAAGCCTATGGGGTTCTGCCCTGCCTCCACCATCTTTCTGGCCTCATCGGAAAAGCACTCCTTCACATTTTCATTGAAAACATGGGTGGCCTCCACAGCCAGTGGACTGTCCATATATACCGGGAAGGAGTCATGTCCCTCGATGAGATGCTCCTCCTTTATCCTCCTCAGATAGTAGAGCATCTCCTGAGTACGACCTACGGAAAATGCAGGTATCACCAGGTTACCGCCCCGGTCCAGAGTCTCCTGAAGGACCTTGGCCAGTCCCACAGCAAAGTCAGGCATATAGCCATGCTCCTTGTCACCGTAGGTGGACTCCATGATGACGTAATCCGCCTCAGTCAAATATGAGGGATTCTTTATCAGGGGCCGTCCGGGATTACCGATATCTCCTGAGAACACCACGCATCTGGTCTCCTTGTTCCCGGACTCATCCGTCTCTGTAAGCCACAGCTCAACGGAAGATGAACCTAAAAGATGTCCCGCATCCACGAACCTCACGGATATCTCATCACAGATCGGGTATCTCTCCTCATAATCGCAGGGAGAAAAAAGTGGCAGCACGTTCTGCGCATCCTCCAGTGAATAGAGAGGAACCACCTCCTCTAAGCCCGCTCGCTTGGCCTTTCTGTTGCGCCATTCTGCTTCAAACTCCTGAATATTGGCGGAGTCCTTGAGCATGATCTGGCAGAGCTCCATGGTGGCCTCTGTGGAATAGATGGTGCCGCGAAAGCCCTTTGCATATAAAAGCGGAAGTAATCCCGAATGGTCGATGTGAGCATGGGTCACGAAAACATAGTCTATATCCGATGCGTTGACCGGGATGTCCTGATTCTCGTAGGTGTCTGCGCCCTGTTCCATGCCGCAGTCCACCAGAAAACGTTTTTTACCCACCTCAACATAATGACAGCTGCCTGTTACCTCATGGTCTGCCCCCAGAAAGTGTATCTTCATACTTCCCCCCTTGTATTATCATCGAAACCGTTGGCTCCAATAAAAACAGATTCTTCGCTTCGCTCAGAATGACATATTCAAGTCCGCCCATGTCATCCTGAGGGCAAAGCCCGAAGGATCTTTATAACAAAAACCGGCATACATAAGCATGCCGGTCAGTAAATATATTATCTCTTCTGATTTTTGAGGAATGTGGGGATAACTATCTCACGCTCCTCTACAGTGCTGGTCGGCTGTTCAGGCTTTTTGATACCGGATAATCCCGATGGGGCCGACGGTTGCGGTGTCACCTGATGGGTGTTCACCGAAGTAGTGGATGTGCCTGCTCCCGCAGTACCTGCACCACTGCCCAGTCCCGAGCCAATGGATGAAGTAACGGGCTTTGCAGCATTATTGAGAGCCGCTGTGTTCATGGCAGCCCTGGTAACAGTACCTGTGTTGAACTTGTTGGCATATCTGAGCCCGGAGAATACTCCGCCGTCACCGGAAGGGCTCTCATCCAGTCCCGTAGCAATGATGGTAGCCGTAACATGATCGGTAGCCTCATCATCTGCCATAACACCGAGGAATACCAGTGTATCCTCTCCTGTCATATCCTGAACGTAGTTGACAGCCTCCTGAACATCCAGCATACCCACGTCACCGGAAAGATTTACGATGATATGGCTGGCGCCATTGATGGTGGTCTCCAGAAGAGGTGAAGCAACTGCCTTCTGAACTGCCTCCAGAGTCCTGGAATCGCCCTTGGCATCGCCGATACCGATGTGGGCAATACCCTTGTCCTTGAGAACCGTCTGAACATCTGCAAAGTCAAGATTGATAAGTGCAGGCTGATTGATAAGATCCGTAATACCCTGCACTGACTGCTGCAGAACCTCGTCTGCCTTTTTCAGTGCATCCTGCATGGAGGTCTTGCGGTCAACCAGCTCCAAAAGTCTCTGGTTGGGGATGACGATGAGTGCGTCAACATTGTCACGAAGCTTCTCGATACCCTCGAGAGCAAACGACATACGCTTTCTCGCCTCAAAAGCAAAGGGCTTGGTAACCACGCCAACTGTAAGGATACCCATCTCCTTGGCAATACGGGCAACCACGGGAGCTGCTCCCGTACCTGTGCCGCCACCCATACCACAGGTGACAAACACCATATCTGCGCCCTTGATAAGGGATGAAATCTCCTCAGCGCTCTCCTCTGCTGCCTTTTCACCTACCTCAGGCTGTCCTCCCGCACCAAGACCCTTGGTAAGCTTTTCTCCGATCTGAATGGGATTGGGAGCCTTGCAGAGCGAAAGCGCCTGCTTATCCGTATTGATACCTACTAACTCCACTCCCCCTATATTTTCATCAACCATTCTGTTGATGGCGTTATTGCCGCCGCCGCCGACACCGATGACTACTATGCGGGCATTGGATGTCTCATCGTTTGCGACAACTTCTATCATTCCACTGGGCAAAACAATTACCTCCTTCGTCGAGTTCATATATTACTGGCGTACTAGATCACGAAATTTAAATCCATACACTTTTATATGATACTTGTTTTTTCCCAATTTTTCAACCACATATTGTAAAAATTATGACTCGATCTTTCTGTCCAGCTGACCCTTGATCTCTTCCATCTTGGCCTCATCCAGCTTGTACAAAACCTTGTAGATGATCATGCCGATGATAAGAAGCGCAACAGAAGGGATGGTCATCCACATACGCAGGCCGTTCAGAGTCTCGGCTGTCTGGATAGCTCCGTCTGAAGTGTCCAGCTTGATCCACTCGATGATACCACCTGCCAGTGCCACTGCCACACCGGAAGCCAGCTTTACGGTAAATGTCTGCATGGAGAAAATGACTGACTCCTCACGGGACCCGTTTTTAACCTCGCCGTAGTCTACTGAATCTGACAGGAAAATAGTCATGATAACGTTGAGCATTCCATAGCCCACATAAACAAGTGCGCCGGGAACGCAGAGGATCATCCAGTTCTCAGGAGAATACAGGCCAAACTTTGCCATAGCCAGGATTGCCAAAAAGCCCAGTATCTGGATGATGAAGCCTGCCAGGAAAAGCTGGTTCTTTGAGAAAAGCTTTCTGAGTGCAGGAATTACCATCATGGTAAGGACCTGGAAACCGAATGCCACTGCGGTAAAGAGTGCGTATCCGTCAGGATTCATTACGTCAAACTGGAAGAAGTACAAAAGCAGGTTTCCGCAGATGTTGAGTGATGCATATACGCAGATAATGGAAATAACAACCACCATAGCCTGATCGTTTGCAAAAAGTGACTTGAACATCTGTCCCACTGAAGGCGCCTGATAGTCCTCATCGATCTTGGGCTCGGGGACCTGGATCACCATAAGAGCCTCGGAGATTATGAATACAACCGCGATGATGATGGCCCATACCAGATAGCCTGATTTCCACTCGGAGTAGTTACCTGTGGTAACCTGATGTCCGATGACAATGCCGGAGAAAATGGGTACCACCACATTTGTAAGAACTGTGGGGATGGCATCACCGATACCTGAGCAGGTACGTGCCAGTGCGGTAAGTCCCTCACGATCGGGGCCGGACTCTGTCACGGCGGGGATCATTGACCAGAAGGGGATGTCCATCAGTGTGTAGGTCACACCCCAGAGTACATAGAAAATTGCCAGCCATGCCTTCATGACACCTGAGTTGGGATTATCCGTGGCAGGTGCTGCAAAAAGTGCAAAAATGGTAAGTGCATTAAGTACTGTACCGGCCAGGATCCAGGGACGGAAGCGTCCGAATTTTGTCTTTGTCTTGGCAACCACGATGCCCATGATGGGATCGTTGAAGGCGTCGAATACTCTCGCACCCATCATCACCAGACCAATGAATGCGGCGTTCATGCCCAAAACCACATTGTAGTAATTCAAAAGGTATGTTGCAATGAGCATGTATACAACATCCTTTCCGAATGCTCCAAAGCCGAAAGCGGCCTTCTGGTTAACCTTGAGTTTCATGTTTTTCCTCCTTAAAATGTATTTTCTTTTTTGTATTATGCTGATTAAAGATCCTTCGCTACGCTCAGGATGACACTGGATCTTATTTGTTTCTCTCTTTTAAAGCTGCTGCTATCTTTATAACCTCATAGGCTCCGTTGTACAGGCCTATGGAATTGTTCACCTTGATGCACTCACACATCTCATCCAAAAGCGATGTCTGCATGAACATGTCGATCATCTGCAGAGTATGAGGTATGTCGCGGCACTCCAGGGTTCCGTCTCCGATCTCTGCGGAGTGGATGGCTCCCCACATCTCATGCTTGCCCACACGCTTGATGAAAAGCTTGGGGATGGGATAAAATGCCAGCTCCGAAGGCTTGGTCACCAGAACGTCGGCGGATCTCATGAGTACGTTGGTGCAGTAAACCGCCTCAAATATATTCCTGTGCCAGAAGCCGTGGATGCCTGTCACCTCGCCGTCGATGGCCTCTGCTGCAAACTTCTCGGTAGCTGCAAAATCATCAAAGTGCTCGGTGGATACTTCCTTCATTCCGGGGATCTCAGCAGAAAGCTCATCCCAGACATTTTTATAATCACCTACATTAACGTAGAGTGCAGCCTTGCCTGACTTTATCATGGGAAGGAGATACTGGATGATGGCTGCAAAGATCTCCTTCTGGGCTCCCGCTCCTCCGATGGTAAGAAGGAATCTCATGGGGCCGCCCTTTGCCCGGCGATCCATCCTCTTCTGGCAGTCACCGTCCAGATCCATCACCAGCTCATGGTCGATATAATGTCCTGTATATACCAGATCCTGCTGTGGCATGGGCTTGCAGACAGCATCGCCGTTCATGCCGTTTAGGATGCGGTATCCCATGTATGCGTTATGACACTGGATGGTATGTGTAGCACCCTCTGCAAAATGCAGTGCCATGGGCCAGTTGTCACATACAGCTGCAACCACGTTTTTCATGCCTGCATGGATGGCTGACTGAGCGCACCATGCGTGAGTGCTTACCACCGGCATGTCCTTGGGTACATTTCTGTAAACAGGAGCTGCCATCTCGGCATTCTTCTGATCACCCGAATTATAGGTCAGCTTTCTGAAGCCCTCATAGTTAAGAGGCTCCCAGATCAGCTTGTTGAAAATGGGGTTCTTTGAAAGCCTGGATCCCTTGGAATAAAGATCGTTCTGCTCGCTGATCCACTTTGTGCAGGTGGTCTCGAAATATGAATTCAGATCCATCCAGTAGGGTACATAGCCCAGTGCATGTGCACAGGATGCCATGGCCATGGACATACGATAGTGACCGAAGCCCATACGGATGTTGCCCATGATCATACCCTTTTCGGTATCCCAGGGCACCTCAGGAAGTGTGCCATCGGGATGCTTTTGCTTGTTGAAATGTGCATTCTGCTGCAGATTACCCACCAGCACATTGTATACTCCCAGAGAATCTCCGATGTACTCGTTTTTCTCCAGATGTATGGGATAATCCACATTACTGTCGTCGCCGAATTTTTTGAGATTCTTCTGCTTTGCCTTTTCTGCCTTCCTAAGCTGTGCTTCCCCCAGGTCATTTCCAAAGATGATCCTTGCTCTGTCTGCCATCAATTTCCTCCTTATTTTTTGCTTACATTAAAGTTTATAGTCACAGGGGCGGTTCCCTCACATTCAATGATGAGAGTCGCCTCCCCCTCACTTCCGGTTGTCCTGACATAAGTGCCACACATGCCTCCCCGCATGGGCACCACATCCGGTCCCACTATCTCGATGGGTCCCGTAGCCGAAAGCCTCACTGCCTCGGAAAAATATGGCAGGATGTTTTTATACTCATCTGCCGCCACAATCCTGACAGCTGCCATGTCATAGGTCTGATCCTCAAAAAGCTCACGTGCGCTTACATCCACTCCCAGCTGTACCCGGGTCATGGCCGATTTCACAACTGACTTGACCACCTTACCGTCCTTTACGGCGTCGAACCTGTAGGACTTGGACTCGCCGCCCCAGTCACCGATGTATTTCTGGAACAGCTCCACCGCTTCATCAGGCTTCATACCGTGGAAAAGCATGAGCCTGAACGCCGCCCAGGCGATCTTCGGTGTGATATTGTATCCGTGGATGGCCGTCTCGTTGAGACAGATCTTAACCAGTTCATTCTGCTTCCTGGAAAAGCCCTCGTTCTTCATCATCTCGTCACCGATGAGATCGTCGATGGCCACCGGTCCGTGCATCAGATGGGGGAACTCCCGGGAATAGGTGGAATACTCCTTTATCAGCACGTTGTTCTTATACATCCTGACGGTGTCCGCATTGGAGATGAAAAATGTCTCTCCCCTGACGCTGGCGGGATGCTCACCGATATCCATGGTTGAGGTGACCTCCAAAACGTCGTTTTCATCGGACTGGGCCGCATATATGGAAGCCGCCATCTTGGGGTTCCTGAACATATCCATGACTCCGTGGTAGCAGATACGGTCTCCGCTGCCGAAGTCCTTGTGGGTGTTGTAGTCAAACATGCACCATCCGAAGCTGCCGCAGATATCGGAATAGGAAGCCACAGACTCCAGAACCCTGGCGTGGCGCATGAAATGCTCCATCCTGTGCTCCTCCCAGTCAAAGGTCTTGGTAGGATACATATGGCCGTTGTATTCAGAAATAAAATAGGGGCGTTCCACATCGGGAGTGACATTCTTCTTGGGCTCACAGCCGTCGTTTTGACCACTGTGGGAAAAATCGTTGTAGGTGTAAACGTCCTCCAAAAAGCTCATCTTTTTGTTGCAGCGGACTCCGCCGGTCTGTCTGGTGGGATCCATGCGGTGAGCCATATCATTGGTACGCCTGTAAAAATCGTCATCATCGGGAGACTCATTTATACGCACTCCCCAAAGCATAATGGAGGGGTGATTGCGGTACTGCACCACCATGTCCAGAGTGTTTTTGACGGCTATGTCCTTCCATGCGTCACCGCCGATATGCTGCCAGCCGGGTATCTCAGTAAATACCAGAAGTCCCAGTCTGTCACACTCGTCCAGGAAATAATGGGACTGGGGATAATGGCTGGTGCGTACGGCATTGAGACCCAGCTCATGCTTGCATATATAAGCGTCATGGCGCTGCAGGCTCTCCGTAGCCGCATAACCTATATAGGGATAACTCTGGTGCCGGTTTAATCCTCTCAGCTTAAGAGGTCTGCCGTTTAGATAAAATGCTTCTTTCTTAAATACTGCCGTCCGAAAGCCTATGGTGGTCACATCCACATCCACCACCTCACCGTCCATGATAAGCTCGGTAGTGAGGGTATACCTTTGGGGACTTAACACATCCCAGAGTCCCACCTCTCCGCAGAGGGTCTTGGTAAGACCGTTTTCATCCAGAGGCTGGGCACTGATCTCCCTGTCATCCAAAAGCTGTCTCACCGTAAGCCTGCGCTCAGCTGCGGCCTTTTTGCCCTCATCCGAAAGGGTGATGGCCGTATCCAGCTCGCCGTGGACCATCATGCTTTTGATCTCATCCTCAGACTTTCTGACTGTGGTAAACCCGCTGGCAACACGGGGCATCAAAAATACATCCCGCATGTAGACAGGCTCCTTTACCGTAAGATATACGTCACGGTAAATGCCTCCAAAGGTCATGTAGTCTATTACAAAGCCAAAGGGGGGCTGGTCGATATCCTCGCGGGAATCAACGCGGACGCTCAGCAGATTGTCCGCTCCGTAATTGAGTTCTGCGGAAATATCTATGGTAAAAGCCGTATATCCGCATTGATGTGTGTAGAGATGTCTGCCGTTTAAATATACATCAGACTGATGTCCCACCGCATCAAAGGTGATGAGGACCTTTTTGCCTCTCCACTCCTCCGGTGCAGCCAGATTGCGCTGGTAGCAGGATATCATCTGATATTCACTCTCGTCAAAATAATTAAAAGGTACTTCCTTAACCGTATGAGGAACCGTTACATCCACACCCCCGGTCATGGGTGCAGAGATCATGTCCTCAGTAAAAACCTCATTGAATTTCCAGTATCTGTCTAAATAAATCTTCTCCATATATATTCCCTTCTGTCAAGATCCTTCGCTAGGTTGAAGTCATCTCTGATGACTTCTTCAAGCTTCTGCCTCTGGCAGAAGCTTCAACAGGTTGAAGTCATCTCTGATGACTTCTTCA
>JAILEN010000084.1 GCA_024687655.1 Lachnospiraceae bacterium
TAGTTTTCTTCTCTTGCCTCGATAAAAACCACATCAGGATCTATGTTTTGAATTGCGTTTAGCATCTCTTCAATAGAATAATTTGACACAGAGTCAAAGTGATCCGTATGAAAAGTGCCCATAAGATATACTTCCTGGCTATCTGCCGTTTGCATTCTCTTAACAGTAAAGTTTTTAAGGTTAATATAAATGACCGCCGTCAGAATAATAATGATTCCAAGTATTGCTGCAGCGCATATAATTACTTTTTTTAATTTCGAGTGTTTATTCATTGTTCTGTCCTCATTTTTGCAAGCAAACATCCCGTTTTTAAGAATGCCCGTATCATGCCCATATTCTAGCATAATTCATAACGAAATCAAGATGATTGAAATTACATCAGAAATGAGTTATTATAATGCTACTGTTCTTCATAGGATACCTCCTATGAAATTTGGCCTGCCGACTTCTTTTGTTCTCGGCAGGCCTTTTTTGTTGTTTTTCCTACGATTGCGAACAGTTTATATAGCCTCCCAATCTTCCTTCGTCATCAGGCTCACATGGCCCGTCCTTTTTTCGTGCATCAGCGGTACATCCACATTCTCTGAACGCCACTGATACTTGAACCCGCATTTCTCCTGGACGCGCTTGGACTTCGTGTTGCCTTCGTAGTAGCCGATCCATACCTTCTGCATTCCGCAATCCTCAAAAGCATGACGAAGCAATTCATTCACAGCTTCCGGCATGAGTCCCTGTCCCCAGAACGGCTTACCGATCCAATAACCCATCTCGCATTCGTCATCCCGGTCAGTCATATCAGTATGCCCGTTCAGCTTCAGTTCGATCGCACCAATAGCCTTACCGTCCTCTTTCAGACAAATGGCATAGGCCTCTTTGCCACTAAAAACGTTTTTGATCACATCCCGGCTCTCTTCAATGCTCTGGTGAGCAGGCCATCCTGCAATAGGCCCCACATCGGGATCCTTAGCGTATTTGTATAAATCCTCTGCATCGGCCTCACTCCAGCGCCGCAGAACCAATCGTTCTGTTTCAAGTTCTCTTTCACTGTGTATCATGCCATCTCCCTTTTTATGCGATCCCTTCGTACTCATAGCCTGCCTCTGTAACAGCCGCCTTGATAAGAGCCTCATCAACATCCTTGGAATTAGTGATTGTTACCAGATTATCCTCATGGGAAGCTTCTGCTGATTCAATCCCGTCAATTCCCTCAAGAGCCTTCTTTACATGGGCCTCACAGTGTGCACACATCATACCATTTACCTTGATCTTCATTTCATTGTCCTCCTTTTTCTTAGATTCATTATCAATTTGAGCATCTGATGATTCGATGATCGTATGTTCAATCGGATGCCTGACAGCCTTGTCTTTAGATCCATCATGTACTTTTAGCCAGTTGAGTCTCAGTGCGTTAGATACTACGCAAAAGCTTGACAGGCCCATGGCAGCCGCTCCAAACATGGGATTAAGAGTCCATCCAAAGGCGGCCACATAGCATCCCGCAGCAAGAGGAATGCCAATAACGTTATAGAAAAATGCCCAAAAGAGGTTCTCGTGGATATTTTTTATCGTTGCCCTTGAGATCCTGATAGCAGCCGCAACATCACGAATACTGCTCTTCATAAGCACGACGTCTGCCGCATCTATGGCGATGTCTGTCCCAGCTCCGATAGCTATCCCAACATCTGCCCGGGTAAGAGCCGGGGCATCATTAATCCCATCGCCAACCATGGCAACACGGCCCTCTTCCATGAGCTTTCTGATAACAGCTTCTTTTCCCTCCGGCAGAACTCCTGAAATGACTTCATCAACTCCGGCCTGTCCGGCAATGGCTTTGGCGGTGATCCTGTTATCACCTGTCAGCATCACCACATGGATGCCCATTTTCTTAAGCTCCGAAACCGCCTGTGGTGTATCCTCCTTTATGGTGTCGGCAACAGCGATCATTCCGATGAGTTTGTCATCCTTTGTAAAGAGAACCGGCGTCTTGCCCTGTTCTGACAGTTCGTCCATACGTTCAGAAACATCTGTCCCGATGTTTCCCGGAATACTCGAAATAAAACCGGAATTTCCACCTGCAACCGGGGCCCCATTAAGTGTGCCTTTAATTCCGTTTCCGGAGTGCACTTCAAAGGATCCTGCCTCCAGCAGGCTGATATCGTGCTCTTTGGCATGATCTATGATGGCTTTTGAAATAGGATGCTCGCTTTTTGATTCCAGTGCATATGCCACCGTCAGCAGCTCATTTTCACTGATGTCATCTGAGGGAATCACATCTGTAACACGCATGATACCCGTGGTTATAGTCCCGGTTTTATCAAGAGCCACTATCTGTGTTTTGCCTGTAAGCTCCTGTATTGCCGCCGTCTTAAACAATATCCCGCTCTTTGCTCCCACGCCGTTTCCGACCATTATCGCCACGGGAGTTGCCAGCCCTAATGCACACGGACAGCTGATCACCAGTACTGATACTGCCCTGGCAATAGCATATCCCAAGGTCTGTCCCACAATCAGCCATACAATAAAAGTGACCAGAGAGATCCCGATAACCGCCGGCACAAATACTCCGGAGACCCTGTCTGCGATCTTGGCTATGGGCGCCTTGGTCGCGGCAGCATCACTGACCATCCTTATGATCCCTGCAAGAGTGGTATCCTCACCGACTCCGGTGGCTTCGCACACCATATATCCCGAGGTGTTGATGGTTGCAGCAGAAACCTTATCTCCTGCCTGTTTTTCTACAGGAACGCTTTCTCCCGTAAGTGCAGATTCGTTGACTGCGCTTGCACCCTCCTTAACTATACCGTCTACGGGAATGCTGTCTCCGGGCCTTACAATAAATCGGTCCCCGACTTTTACTTCCTCTATCGCAACGGTTTTTTCTGTATCGCCGTCCAAGATGACGGCAGTCTTTGGAGCCAGCCGCATAAGAGATTTCAGGGCATCGGTGGTTTTCCCCTTGGATCTCGCCTCAAGGGTTTTCCCCACTGTGATCAGTGTCAGGATCGTTGCGGCAGACTCAAAATAGAACTGGTCCATGTAGTACATGACCTGATCTGAGTTATTATCCATCACTGCTTTTGTCATGGCAAAAAGAGCAAAGATACTGTATGCGTAGGAGGCTGTTGCTCCAAGAGCCACCAGGGTATCCATGTTTGGAGACCTGTGTATAAGCCCCTTGAACCCGCTAATAAAAAACTTCTGATTTATCACCATGATAAATCCGGCTATCAACAGCTGGTATAGCCCCATAGCCACATGATTTCCGTCAAGAAACGGCGGTAACGGCCAGTCCCATAGCATATGCCCCATTGAAACATACATTAGCGGGATCAGCAGGATGACCGAAGCGATAAGCCTCTTTTTCAGCTGCGGGGTCTCAGTATCCTTTAACTGATCCTCATAATTGTCAGAAGCAGCCCCTGCTTTTGCGGCTCCCTTTATACTGGCGCCATAGCCGGCTGACTCTACCGCTTTTATGATTTCTTCCGGAGATGCGCTCCCCTCCACGCCCATAGAGTTTGTAAGAAGACTTACAGCACAGCTTTCGACGCCATCTATGGCGCTAACGGCTTTTTCCACTCTGGCCTGGCATGCGGCGCAGCTCATTCCGGTTACATTATATTGTTCCATATTCACCTGCTTCATGATTCTGGCTGTCAGTTCTTTTCCCAGCCGTGCTCTATTTTTTCCCTAAGCCGGGGAAATGGCATCAATCCGGAAAGCGCGTCATATGATGAAACACAGCACGCCCCCGTCGCTGCAGCAAGCCGTACGCACTCCTCAACCGGGCATCCGTCAAGCACCGCCGTAAGAAATGCAGCAATAGAGGTATCTCCTGCTCCTGTAGCCGACAAAACGGCTTTTGGCTTATATGACCTCTCAAAGCCCTCTTTTTCAGACCATGCACCTGCATCTAATCCTAGTTTTACCGAGATTTTATCTATCTCATTCGATGGAGCCGTCCTGTAATAGAGCCCTTTAGCCCCGCACTTTAACAGTAAAACCTTTGCACCAAGGGCCATGCATCTGTCCGCCAGAGGGCGTATATCCCTGTCCGTATCGAGTATTTCTGTAATAACATGGTCCCCGGCACGCTCCTGCCAGTCACCATACCTTTTTCGATCGATCATAAAGCATAGCTCTTCGATGCTTGGAACAAAGAAATCCACATATGGGATGACCTGCTTTAGGATCTCCTCCCAGTCCGCCCGGCCTGCCTCCGATTTCGGGTCTACTGCCGCAAGATCAAGGGATGTGGCGCATCCGGCATCCTTTGCCTTTTTAAACAATGCTATCAGCTCTTTTCCCGAGTTCTCGTACATCCTTTTCATCAGCGACGGATATCCAAAATGGAAAAGCACCGTCTCTTTGAGTACTGCCTCTGAAACATCCGCTGCGCCATAGGTGTTGTTTGTCCCGGGACAGTGGATAAATATACGGTCTATGCCGGGTATGGCCAGGACAACGCTGTACGAGGTCGACTCCTTTTCGTCCCTTATCATGTCCGATTCTGCTCCATATCGGTCCAGGATATTGCAGATCATATCTCCAAACTCGTCAGTCCCTATTTTTCCCATGAGTCTGACATCTGCACCAAGAAGCTTCATGGCAAGCCCGGTATTGGCAACCGCTCCTCCAGTCGACACCGATGCCGCACCCGCCTCAACAAGCTTGCCCGGCATGAGCACCTCAGAAACCTTGTCCTTTTTATCTCCCTTGAAAACCGGCGTAATGTCCAAACATATATGCCCGGCTACAATAACCTTTTTATCCATTATCCCTAATCCCCGTAAAGTACGTCATTTTAAAAAAATACAGACGGAAAAGAAACCTCCCGCCTATATCATGGCATAGATTTGCATCGCAAGTTCATGATCGCCTGCAGATAGTATTCGGAAAACAGTTTATTGAGGGAGCATGATCCCACCGAAATACTCCGGGTTGCCATCTTTGTCACTCAAAATGAAGGCTCTGGTTGTCAGCATAACATACGCGCCATCCGCCCGGCGGGCACGGTAATAAATCTGAGTAACCTGTGCATTACCGCATATGGCCGCATCAACCGCTTCCCTGTATATCTTCAGATCATCCGGGTGAATGTAATCCTGCCATACGCGATCCGCGTGATACATATATTCCGAATCGAGATTAAAATCATCAACAAGGGAGAGGGACCATCGTGAAAAATCATAACGCATATCGTTCAGATAGATATACCCTTCCCCCGCAATAGTAATAAATGCACCAAACAGGCCATCCAGCAGGCGCTTTTTTTCATCGGGCATAGGGGATTCAATCCGCTCCATGCCTGCAAATTCGTTTATCAGATGCATGGATTTCAGTTCATTCTTGTCGACATACATCTGCTTATCTGCGCGTTCATAAACAGCCGCAGCATCGGTATCGGTTTTAGGATCATATACAGCCATTCCGCATGCCACCACCGGGCCGGATCGGGATCGTTTGTTGGCTAAGGATTCATCTCTCATCCTGCGGAGCAGTTTTTCGCGCTGTTCATAGTCCTGACCTATCAAAACCGCAATAAATTCATCGCCACCGACTCTGAAAACCGGACTGTGCTTGAAAATCCCGCATACCATGCGGCATGCTCTCTGGATCGCCTCGTCGCCAAAACTGTGTCCCCTGGTATCATTTATCAGCTTCAGATCATTCACATCGCACATGACAATACCAAAGGGTTCGCAACCCGCTTCACGTTTAATCTTTTCATCAATAGATCCCGCATATTCCATGAAAGCGTTTTTATTGCGTATCCCGGTGAGCTCATCGAGCCTTGCCTGGCGTTTCGCTGACTGAAGCTCCCGCTCCTGTGCTTTCTTTGCGCGGATCTCTTCATTGATCCTCTCCAGGCAGGCTATAATGTGTTTTTTATCCTCGCACATTACATATATAAGCCTTCCGTGTTCAACATGTCCGTCAATCATCATCCGATAGACTATGGAAAAGTGTTTGTCATGAGACAGGGTCTCGATAATATCTTTTTTATTGTGAACACGCAGGACAAATTCCAGATCATCAGGACATATCCACTTAGAGATATTATCCCTAAAATCGGTAAAGTAGTCCTCTCCGCTTTCGGGTATGTTAAGTTTGTCCAAGGATTCCATATGTACATATTCAAAATAACTGTCTGTCTCAATATTCACATAATACACACAGTCAAAATGATTTGCTAATGTGATCCCTATTTGACTGAGGGCTTCCCTGTTATCTTCCATATCTTCCTCCAGATTCTCCCCTGTCACACTTTACCGGCTTTTGGTGGCTTATATAATTCAAGTCCGCCACAATTGCAAGATTAGTGACAAACCCCATTATAACATAATCTGACGGAATCTTCGTCATTTTTTTCTGATAAAAGGATCTTGATCATGCTGCGCCCACCGCTGTGGAGCATACGGCAAGCAATATCGTTATGGTAAAGATGGAGATTACAGCCGTCACCGCAATGGCCGAAGACAGAAGCTTTGTGTCCTCTCCGATCTTTTCTGCCTGGATGAGGGGGAGATTACCCACGGGAACCGCCGCCATAAGGCAAATAGCAAGGACTGCCTCTGCCGCAAAGCCTGACCTTATCATCACAAAAACTATGGCTATGGGGACCAGGATCATGCGGATGATCACAAAGCCCCACAAACGTATGTCTCTTATGGAATCAGTGAGCCGGGATCTGGCGATGGCAACCCCCAAAAGGACCATGGACAAAAACACCGCCGTATTTCCAATATACTCAACAGAGTTTGTGATGATGGGCGGGAACTTAAGTCCAAACCAAAACACCAGAAGACTGAGTATGGCCATGACGGTCCCGGCGTTTATTGCCTTTAAAAGAGACGGCCCGGCTTTCTTTTTTATGGGGTTTTGATGCTTTCCCTGCCCCATAAGTGTCACCCCGTGGGTATAAAACAGTAAGCTGTAAAACACATTGATGACTACCACATACAGGATGGAATTGGCCGGAAGCACGGCTTTTGCCACCGGGATACCTAAAAAACCCGTATTGGTGTACACGCACATCATGTTATATACCCATCTTTTATCCGCTTCCACGCGCAGGATAACGGGCATGAGAAACCCAAGCGCCACCAAAACAGCATAAAATAATGCTCCCAAAACCATTGCCGTTAAAAGGTCACTGTGACTGGCGGTGATATTTCCGGATAGAATAGACGACATGATTAGCGCCGGATTACAAATATCTACCATGATGATGGAAAGCTTTTTGGATGTCAGATTATCGACCACGCCGGTTTTCTCCAGGCAAAAGCCTATAAACACCAAAATGCATATCACACCCATCTGTTGCATGATGACTGATAAACTCATTTTCTATCCCTTTCCCTGTAATTGCCCTTGCCGTAAGCTGCTGTTCAGGTAACTGTCCAGCCGAACTTTGAGATCCTCGTATCTCAGCCGCTTTTCTTCCTTGGCAAAATGTACCTCCCTAAACTGCTCGGGATTGTCCGTATAGTCTAGGATCTCGTCCCCGAACTGCTCGCTTGTGAGGTCAAAGATTATCCCGTTCACATCATTGTAGCAGTGAAAATTGCCTCCCTCACGTGGGATCCCATATACTTTTCCACCAAATATGTCCTGTACCAAAAAGGCGGTTATGGAACACTGTCCCAGGGTGGGGTTGTTTTCGCTCCAATCCTGCCTCATCCTGGGCGCACATGTATCGGCGCACCACACGTGTGTCAGTGCATCATACAGATCCCGTTGATTCTGTATCCCGGCATAGGTCTTAGCCACCGGTATCACATCAGGCTCATTACTACCGTAGTATTGATATGACATATTCTCATTATTCATCTGTCTTAACCTCATGTTCGTTTAATTGCTCATCGACATGCTCCCTTATCTCACTCCAGCCAAAGCAACGGATGAAGTTGCTCCCGGGAAAGCTGCAGTCCTGATTCCAGGGACGGTCAAATACCATAACCCTTAGCTCGGGCAAATGCGAGAAAAACTGGAATGCCACTGGGGAATCTTCCACGGCAAAATCGAAATGCATCTTATAATAATCCTCCAGTTCGAGGCTGAAATCACTGTTTTTGATAAAGCTGTCCCGGCCATACTTGTTGAGGCAGTATAAAGGGACGCGTCCGAGGCCGTGACGGTCTAGCCACTCACGCGATGCCTCATACGCACTGTATGGACGTCCGGTTATGATGGAAACCTCATGGCCTGCATCCAGCCAGCCGTTGATGGACTCGGAGGCCCCCGGTGTCTCGGCAAAGGAAAGGAGCGATTCGGGCCGGTGCCCCTCTAACATCATATGTTCATACTGCTCATCCGTGAGAGAAAAGGAAGTTTTAAGGTCAAAACAGCTTAATTTCCCATAGGGTACGTCCTTTCCGAAAAGCTGTGGTACCAGCTGACAGAAGAACCTCCCCGTTTCACAAAGACAATCATCAAAATCTACATAAAACCTCATGTTACACCTCGTTTTTATATCACGTATAATAACACTGTCATTTTACTAAAAAAATGGCCTTTTGTGGAGGATTTTTGGAAAATATTGACATTTATGTTAGTTAATGCTAACTTATCTATATCCATTCTTCTCTCCAATTCAGAGAAGCTTGATGAAAGATATTTCGAAGATCTGATCCGTTCATATATCTTTACCGGTCTCAGTCAGCACATATAATAAAGGAGGATGGACATGTATATAAAGAGCTTTAGCGAAATCCATAAAGATGATATACCCGTTGCAGGCGGGAAAGGCGCAAATCTGGGTGAAATGACCGGCGCAGGAATAAATATCCCGGCCGGCTTTGTGATAACAGCAGATGCATACAGGCTTTTCATAAGCGAAAACGGGTATGAAGATATCTTTGCGGATACTTTGCAAGAAGCCGGTAATGACGAGCAAAAGCTCACTGCTGCTTCGGCCAGGCTCAGAGATATTATATTAGAGGGAGCTATCCCGGAAGCCGTAATGGCAGAACTGCGTGATAAGTATAATGATCTGTGCCGTGAAGGCGCCGTCAGAGTGGCCGTTCGCTCCTCCGCTACTGCCGAAGATCTGGCGGAGGCCAGTTTCGCAGGACAGCAGGAAACATATCTGGGCATCAGAGGCTTGGAAGAGGTTACAGAGGCCGTTAGAAAATGCTACGCTTCATTGTGGGGGACACGCGCTACCATATATCGCAATAACCTGGGTTTCGATCAGGCTGATGTGGCACTAGCAGTTGTGATCCAGACCATGGTGGCTTCGGAAAAAGCCGGTGTGCTTTTTACCGTTGATCCTATCGAAAATGATACCGATGCCATGCGTATCAACTCAAGTTTCGGCCTGGGAGAAAGCGTGGTCAGCGGCCGGGTGACGGCGGATTCCATCCTTGTAAGCAAAAACGGAAAAATCCTCTCCTACGACTGTGGTTCAAAGCTTACCCGGATAATATATGACGACAACTACACAAAAGAAGTCCCTGTTGCTCCTGAGCTTCAAAACGCACCTTCTTTATCTGAAAAAGAAATAGAAAAACTGTGCCATGAAGGCGCATTGATAGAGAACCATTATGGAAAGCCTATGGATATTGAGTGGGCCGTATGTGGTGATAGGGTATATATTCTTCAGGCCAGGCCAATAACAACCATAAAGTCGAAGTCTACAGATGATGAGGCTGCACTGATACAGTCTTATATCGCCAACAGCAGGATCTCAGGCGCAGATAGGGGTAACATGGCTTTCCAGCTCGAAAAAATGCCTTATGCCTACCGCCCTCTGGATTATGATCTCATCATGAAGATAAATGACCAGAAAGCCAATATCTTCGCTGAAGCAGGGATCATTTTAACCAGTGATCCTCAGATTGATGATGACGGCATAATGACACTTCCCGATCCTCATAAGGCTCTAAGCAAAAACATTTTCAAATTCCCGTCCGTTTTTAAAGAGGTCAAAAACTTTGAGCATTGCGCAAAAGTATGCGAAGATTTTATGCCCAAATATGAAAAAGAGCTGGATGCTTACGCGGAGATCGATTATGAGTCTTTGGATGTGGGAGGATGTGCCTCGATCCTTGAAAGATCCTATGACCTTTTAGGCAGGCTTTGTTACGATCGCTTTAAATATGCCCTTTTTCCTTCTGCTATTGCAGGAGATCTGACAAAGGCAGTAAAAAAGATCGACAGGAAATATACTAATTATGATCTGTACCGGGGGCTTGATAACAAAACAGCCGTAGTCACAAGAGATGTTGCTGCACTGGCTGAGGTCATATCGCAGGATGAGGCCCTTTCTGCCGCCATACTCTCCGGAGCCGATTTTGCAGCATTGACTGCCGATCATCCCGTTTTTGCTGACCTTATAAAGGAGTTTATGGATAAGAACGGCTTTAAATCCGATTTCAACTGCTACTGTATTGAAGCCAGGACATTTATCGAAGATCCGGACAGATTGATTAATATATTAAGACCGCTAATCGGATTAGACAGCGAACCGGCTGCCACAGATACGCTAAGCTACGAAGACATGTTATCCCGTCTGAAAGAGATATATAAGTCGAATTATCCGAAACTGGAAAGAAAGATCGCGGCTTTCCGCACTTTCCATCTTGTCCGTGAGGAAAGCCAGTATCTGTGGGAAAAACTGTTCTTCTATATCAGAAAAGCCCTGAAAAGGCTTAACATGCTTTTGATGGGGAATGATGATCATATACACGGAATTTCAAACCTTTTTTATAAAGAGCTTATAACTGCCTGCAACCGCGGTTTTCTCGATGAATCTGACAGAGAAAAGATCGACCGCAGAAACAATAAGCATCCCCTTTCCCAAAAGGTATGGGACGCTTCAAAGCTTTTGGTATTCGACACGGCGGGGGATACACTAAAGGGAGTCAGCGGCAGTACAGGGGTCGCTGTAGGAAATGTTTGCGTCATCCACTCTCCCGCTGAGTTTCACAAGATGAAAAGCGGCGATATCCTGGTATGCGAGCTTACCGACCCTGAGTGGACGCCCCTATTTTCCCTTGCTGCCGGCGTAGTGGCTGACACAGGCTCGTCACTAAGCCATGCCGCTATAGTGGCAAGAGAATTCGGCATCCCCGCAGTGCTCGGCGTAGGTTTTGCTACCGCAAAATTTAAAGACGGGGATATGATCCGTGTAGACGGTGACAAAGGTATTGTGAGCGCCTGTTAGAGGAGAAAAAATGAGTGAAGCTATTACATCCAGAAGGGAAAGGATCCTGACACAGCCAATATTGCCCTTGTTGATACGCATGTCAATTCCTACCATAATCGGCATGCTTATCATGACAATATACAACCTTACGGATACCTTTTTCATCGGACAGCTCGGCAACAAAAGCATGACCGCCGCCATCGGGATCGCATTCAGTTTCGTAAGCTTCATCCAGGCTTTGGGCTTTTGGTTTGGCTATGGGAGCGGAAACTCCATGTCCAGGGCTTTAGGGGCAAAGGAGGAAAAACAGGCCATTACCATTTCATCCACGGGCCTGCTGCTTGCTACGATCTCCGGCATTTTACTTACTGTTTTATTGCTGCCCGTCTGCGAGAGCCTTGCGGCATTTCTCGGCGGTAATGCCTCTGAGGACCTGTTAAGGTACAGCACCGAGTATATAAGGATAATCCTGTATTCCGTACCCGTATCCATATATGCTACTGCCCTTTACAACCAGATAAGACTGTGTGGTAACGCAAAGGATGCCATGCTTGGGCTTATGCTGGGAATGCTCCTTAATATGGTGCTGGATCCCATTTTTATTTTTACGCTTAAGATGGGTTTTGTCGGTGCCGGATGGGCTACTTTCGCCGGACAGGTCGCAGGAGCATCGATGCTGACATTTCTTTCCTTTAAAAATGGAAATATCCATGTAAGCTTCACCAAATTTCAGTTGAATAAAACCAACCTTTATCACATTCTCATAGGCGGTGCACCAAACTTTTCAAGACAGGGCATCACAAGCTTCGCAGCTATACTCTTAAACATCTCTGCCGCCGCATACGGCGAGGAAGTGATCGCTGCGCTGACTGTTGCCGGCAGGATCGCCGCCATGTGCTACATGGTCGTGATCGGCTGGGGCCAGGGGTTCCAGCCCATATGCGCTATGAATTACGGTGCAAAAAAATATGACAGGGTCAAGAAAGCCCTGACCCTGTCTGCCCTTGTGGGAACCATATTTTTGATAATTGCCGACATTGCGGTCTTTTGCGGTGCGCATGATCTCGTATCTTTATTAACTAAAAACCCGGAAGTCGCTTATCCCGCAGTAACCATTTTACGTCTCCAGTGCATAAGCCTTCCCCTTATGGGAATATATGCCCTTTCATCCATGTTCATGCAAAATATCGGGCGCTACTATACTGCACTTATCATATCTGTTTCAAGGCAGGGACTGTTTTACATACCCCTGTTGTATATCCTGCCGCTCATAATAACAGGTGGCAACCCTCTTGCAATCTATCTGGTACAGCCTTTGGCAGATATATTTGCGTTTGTCCTGGGGCTTATCCTTGCATGGCCCGCATTCCGTGACCTCCTACACAACTGACGGTTTCCTCATCCCCATCTGACGACCGGTTTTAGCCGGTAGTTGAAACTTGTTTCATGCGATGCTCCATCCGGCGCTCTCACACTGGAGCTCGGCCATGTGCTTAAAGATTCCATCTTCCTTTTTCAAAAGCTCCAAAGGACTTCCTTCCTCTGCAACCCGGCCATCAGCAAGAACCACTATCTTATCCGCAGCCTCCACGGTTCGCATGCGATGTGCAATAACAAGGACCGTTTTTCCTGCCAGCAGACGGGACAGCGCCCCCTGCACTTTGGTCTCATTTTCTACATCCAAAGAAGCCGTGGCCTCATCAAGAAGCACGATTGGCGCATTTTTAAGCAGTGCCCTTGCAATAGAAATCCTCTGTCTCTCACCACCGGAGAGCTTTGCGCCGTTTTCACCGATGGGAGTATCGTAACCCTGCGGTAGTTTTTCCACGAACTCGTCGCAGTTGGCGGCCTTTGCGGCAGCCTTTACTTCCTCATCCGTAGCGCCATGCTTTCCGAGCCTGATATTCTCCATTACTGTATCATCAAAAAGCACCACATCCTGGAATACCATGGAATAATCCGTAAGCAGTACCTCCGGATCAACGGAGTTAATATCAACACCGCCTACCTTTATCGTGCCCTCCGGTACATCCCACAGTCTTGCGGCGAGCCTTGCACAGGTGCTCTTTCCCGAACCGGAAGGTCCGACAAGCGCCGTCACCTCGCCTTCCTTTGCGGTAAAGCTTACTCCCTTAAGCACCTGTTCATTATCATAGGCAAATCCGACATTATCAAATACAATGTCATGTCCCTCTGGCCTGAATACATCTTTTCCCTCGGCCGTCTTTGTATCATGGATCTCCATAAGACGGGATGCCGAAATCTGTGACATGAACATCTCGGCAATCAGAGTAAGTGCCTGATCAAACGGCGCATAAACCCTTGTGATCACCAGAAGAAACATAAAAAGCACCATGAAATCAACCTTTCCGGAAAGAATCAGGCTTGTTCCGGTAAGAATGGTTGTGGCCACGCCAAGCCGCATGATCACGCTGGCTGCATTTACAAATATGCCGCATGATAACTCGCCTGAAAGCATTGTCTTCTCATGATAGTCTATTTTGTCATTAAGCTCTTTAAGAAAGCTTGTCTCCTGATTGGTGGCCCTTATTTCACGTATGTTCTCCAGTGTCTCCTGGATCCCGTCACCAACCTGTATACCCGCAGCTTTCGTGATTTCTGACTGTCGCTTGTTGAGCTTGCGACTCCCGAACAGGAGCAAAAATGCAACCGGCACACCCCACAGACAGGCAAGTGCCAGTCTCCAGTCAAAGGAAAACAGCATGATCGCCACAATTGCAGTCGAAATACATGATCCGTACAGGTATCCAAGACAGTGAGACCATACATGTTCAAGGCGGTTTACATCACCCATGATCGTTTCCGTCAAATCGGCCAGATCCCTTTTCCCGAAATATCCCAGAGGCAGCTTCCTCATCCGCTCAGCAAGCGAAATACGGACACTTTTTACTTCTCCATACACAAGTCCGTAAGTGGCTCTGTACTGCTGAAGATGGGTTATAATGGAAAGCACAACGAATACGAATCCCAGGATCAAAAACAGGCCCGCTTTGGGTAGATCGGCGCCACCGGTCAAAGTTTCCATGTATTTCGACATCATCAGATACAGGATCCACATACCGCCCATCACAATAAGATTAACAACGACTGTCCAAAAAGTGGCCTTTTTGGTATTCTTTACTCCCTGATCAGTAAGAGCATATTTTCTCTGAAAGTCTTTTCCGAACATTTACCTTACCTCCCCTGCCGAAATGCGCCATTTAATAGCCTGGTTGTAGTCCGCCCACATGCGTGAATACATCCCGTTCTTCTGTTTCAATTCATCATGTGTGCCTTCTTCTTCAACACGGCCGTTATTGAGTACAATTATCTTATCCGCGCCTACAACCGTAGATAAGCGATGTGCGATCATTATTACGGTCCTCCCTTTTGTAAGGGTGGCAAATGCTTTCTGGATAAGCGCTTCGTTTTCAGGGTCCGCAAAGGCTGTGGCTTCATCAAGCACAACGATCGGGGCATCTTTTAGGATTGCCCTTGCAAGGGCTACTCTCTGCTGCTCTCCTCCGGAAAGATAAGTCCCTTCGGTTCCTATGACCGTATCCATACCATCAGGAAGCTTGGCAAGGATGTCATCGCACTGAGCCGCGGACAGAGCCTTTTGTACCTCATCTCTTGTTGCGTCCGGTCTTGCAGCGCGTACATTTTCAAATATGCTCGCCTTAAAAAGCCTGTTGTTTTGGAAAACAAAGGCGATCCTGTCCATCAGGACATGTGGATCAGCTTCACGAACATCCACGCCGCCTACACTGACCGTGCCATCCGTCACATCCCAAAATCGCGGGATCAGGCTTGCTGCGGTTGTCTTTCCGCCTCCGGAAGGGCCTACCAGCGCCACTGTCTGCCCCGGCTCCACCCTGAAGGTCACATGATCTATTGCAGGAATGTCCGCTCCATCGTATGTAAAGCTTGCATCCTTGAACTCTATGCTGTTATCCTTCGGCTCCTTGGGACTATCAGTAACCTCCAGTATCGGAGCATTCATGATATGCGCTATCCTTCCGAGTGCTGTACTTGCCAGCATCATTCCGCTGGCAGCAAACATGATCCTTGCAAGAGCGGTGGAAACGATTGCGGAGAACACGGCGTAAAACGCAAAATTTGTTACAAAACCAGCAAAATCACCTGACTGTAATGCGCCCGGCGCAATAAAAACAGCCACGGGGATCATAAAAATAAAAGCGCCCTCGGTAGCGGTGAGGTTTAAGGATTGTGGCACCTGGCACACACCCACGGTATATTTTTCCGCCTTACTGCTGTAGTCCTCGATCGCTTCCTTGAAAGCCTTAAAGGAGTATACCGTCTGCTGGAATACCTTTACCACCGGAATGCCGCGTACATACTCTGTACCGGCCTTACTCATATAATCCTGGGCGCCCTGGTATTCCTGCATCAGCTTCGCATTTTTACCGCCCATCATGGTAAACATGGCGGCCACCGAGATCACCGCGGCCAAAAGGCAGGCAGTCCCCATCCTCCAGTCGAATAGAAACATTAAAACGATCATACCGATAAACATGGTGGCGCTTCCTACTATATCAGCAAGATTGTGAGCAAGAAGTGTCTCCGTCTCGGAAGCAGCACCATCAAGGCGGTTTTTCAGGAGCCCCGATGCATTTGAATCAAAAAAACCCAGGGGCGTTTTCATAAGATGTTCCATGCCCTGCTTCCTGATATTTGAAGCTGTCCGGAACGCCGCCAAATGGGTGCACATGAGTGCCGCAAAATACACGATGATTCCTGCAAGGGCAAAACCAAACGCCATCCATCCGTATTTGCCGATTTCTGTCGCCCTTGCCCAGTTTGGTGCCACAGCGATTAGGTCTCTCGCCACCAGCCATATACAAATATACGGCAACATACCCAGGATCATCGCTATCCCGGACAGGGCAAGCCCCAGAAAGGTCAGTCCCTTATAATTACCTGCGTACCCTAACAGCACGCTTAAGTCGCTTTTTTTCTTGTCTTTCACGCAAAATCGCCTCCTTAATTGAATTATTTATATAAATACCCGCCACTATCAGCCTGTCATAACGGCCAATTGTGTCAGGGTTTTACCACATGCTGGTTAGGCATGCCTAACTCGCAGATCAAAAAAAAAATTACCCTTTACCTATGCTTAAAGCAGTATATACAAGACACCATTTCTATCTCATCTCCTTATTACATTGGATCCTTAAGCCGATCAGGCACGATCCAGTAATCACAAGCAATAATACTTCCGACCGCAGCATTCCTTTATCAAAACAATGTGCAGATCCAGGCAACAAGTGCTGATGCGGCAGGAAATATGACCAGTAGCTTCAACAACTGGCCCTTTATGTTGTATCCATACTTTCTATTTTCATACACTTTTTCAACCTCAGGATAATAGAATTGAAAGAAATGAAACTTCATAAGCAAAAAATAGTCAAAGCAGACCATGTCATAAACCTTATAAGCAGTAAATATGAAGACAAATCTGCCAAAGAACTGCCAGAATGTGTAACTACTCCTGAAGCCATCCCAGATTGAGATCACACCCACCCCGAGTATCATCAGCATGCTAAATATCATCATCGTCCAGCCGATGATCCTGGCCCCATAGAACAACTCTTTTTCTCTTGGAAGAAGCGCCTCCTGTGCTTCCTTCGGAGCTGAGGAGAAAAACCGCTTGTCCTGAATGAAAGCCACTGCAGAAAACATCATAAGCGTTATCGCCACACAAAACACTATTGCCAAAAATATGGTTAATATCATTTCCTATCCCCGATTCTAGTTATCCAGCTTAAAATCTCATCTATAGCAAGCTTTCCATTACCGACATTACAATGATTTTCTGCTTCTTCCTTATCAGTAAATAATCGGAATGTAAGGCTTCTGACATTCTTTAGCATGTTGATCTCTTTCCCTATAAGATGATAATCGATGAAGTGATCTCCGCTGGCACCAAGAATAAGCATGTCCTGTGTTATCTGGTCTGCTACCGGAGCAATGTCATATAGTTTCAGCTTTTTGGCATAACAATAAGCATCCTCGGCCTCATATGCATAGCATCCATGCTTGATCCCCCAGTCAATGATTGGGGATTTCTTTGCCTTTTTACCAAATACCAGATTGAGTAACGGCCGTGCATGCAGCTTCATAAGGACGTGGAATGCCCTCTGGGTCCCCTGCGGCTGCATGCTTACAAGAATATCCTGAAAGCAGGGAAATATTGACCAGGCAACAACTTTTGTAATCCTCTTGTCAAATGCCGCCGCCCTCGGTGCAAGATATCCTCCAAGAGAAATGCCTATGATAGTCACATCGGAAAGCTTGAAATGATCAAGGATTGCTTTAACAGGCTTCTCCCATTCATGGGTAAAGTGCATGCCCTGAACGCGCATCACGCCACCCTGTCCGGGACCTTCAAACATATAGACTTCAAAGCCCTGCTCCTGCATATATAGGATCGTGAAAAGAAACTCCTCAAAGTAACTGTCATTACCGCCATGGATAAGGATGGTGCCCTTGCTTTTTCCCTCAGGCACTACATGCATTACCGGCAGCTTAACATTCTCATAGGGAACATCATATCTTTTGATCCGCGGTCTTTCTCCCTCGAAGAAATCCGCATAATACTCATAGAAAAGCTTGGTTGCCTTCTCATAGTACTTTCTTTTGTCAGCATCTCCATCATACATGAAGAACTCGCTCATGCGGTAATATGCAATGGCATTGTCAGTCCTGCCATCCTTCATCGCATCGTCACCAAGGGCTATGAGTTCCCTTTTCCAGTCATCACTGTTATGGATCTTGCCGGCAACCTTCTCAACATCCTCCAGCCTGCCACCATCCCAGTTTATAACACGGTTCAGCTGGTAATTGAAATTTGCCTCATCATTGAGCCTGTATACGCCCTTCTTTAATATCACCGGTTGTGAAACATCGTACTTTTGCATATTGCCCTCTCATTAAACAGAAGATATTAGGAATATCTAACAAATGTATGTTAGCATATACTAACATCCTTTTCAAGGGCAATAGCATTTAAATATGATTTTCTACCAGTTTATCACCTTCATAAACGAGCTTCATGGTGAAGAACTCATCATCTTCTATAAGACGTTTTAAAAAGAGGCGATCACCCTCCCAGAGATTGAGTCCCAAGATATCCTCCTTTTTGACCCATCGAAGCTCGCCCTCATCGCAGGGGATCATCTCGCCTGTGAAGCCGTCTGCCGTAAAAAGATGCATATGTTCCGACTCCCAGCGATCCGATACAAAGGTGATGATCCCCCGGTACCGATAGGATGTAAGCGTAAGTCCCGTTTCCTCAAGGACTTCCCGGCACACACATTCCCCGGGGCTCTCATTTTCCAGAAACTTCCCGCCTACACCTATCCATTTCCCCTGGTTGGGATCATTCTCCTTTTTGTTGCGGTACAGCATCAGATACTGTCCGTCCCGTTCTATGTAGCAAAGCGTGGTGTTTATCACTTATTTTTTACCTCGTATTATATAGTCATACCCATTCTTTACCTTATCTACAGGTTTGGGTATGCTGTTAAAGATGCTGTGGATTGGTTTTTTTCTCCTACCACTCGATGGTTCACGAAAGGCTCCAACCACAGTCTCTTTGTTTAATTGT
>JAILEN010000103.1 GCA_024687655.1 Lachnospiraceae bacterium
CATCTTCACTTTCATCCGTCATCACCCGGGGGATGTTCTCGCTATTATCCGATGTCACCCGTAGGTTCTCTCCACTCACTTCCGATGTTGTCCCCGGTTTTCCTATTCCCCTGCCGTTTTTCGTGGTGATGAGATCTACCAGGATCTCTCCCGTATGATATGCCCTGCGCACCAGAAGATGCCGCAGATACCCATCATGTCGGACTCGATGGAAAAAGGGTGTTTTCTTTGCAGTAAAATATTCCAGTGTGGCTTTTAAGATCTTTGTCATATCCGGATGTGCAATCCTGCAATCCGTGACACTGACTATATCAAAATGACTGCCCCGCTTGTGCATACCCAGGGCCAGCGGACCGTTTATATACTCATCCCCGAAGGAAAACTCCATCTTGTTACGGTACCCCTCCTGAAGGGGGCTGTTTTTTATTCCTTCCCAGAGGGTGGTGAAGGAACTATGCTGATTACCGTCCAGGGTTCCTTCCTGAGGCGTCGCATCCCCTGTCATCCTGAGCGAAGCGAAGGATCTTTGCTGGAGCACCGGCTCATAAAGCTCTCGCATCTCCTGCTCCTTCACCGCCAGCTGCTCCTCGTAAGTCATCTTTTGATACTTACATCCGCCGCACTCTAAAAAATGGGGACAGAACTCCTGCCTGCTCCCATCCATACACGGTGCATTTTTACTTACCTTCTTTCGTCTGCTCATATTCTGCCTGCCACTCCGGCATCTTATCCTTTATCGTTTTGCTCAATTCCATATAATCCTCAGTTTCTATCCTGCCATTATTAAACATACACATATAGAATTTCTTGAGGCTTTCTGAAGTAGATTTGATGGATCCACCGGTCGCCCAGTCACATTTATGAATGAAATAGTTCTTATAAAAATCATCAACCAGATAAGGGCCCTCTTCCATTGCTTTTGCTTCTTCGCCAAGCATGAACTTGTTCAGAAACAGATCTAAATTGTTAAGATGTCGACTGATCGTCTTTTCCATAAGCCCCTGATCGACAAGATCCCATTTAAAATCCGAAAGACACTCCTCGTTATCGCTGCGTATCTTTTTACACGCCGCCTCGCGTTCCCCGTTGTTCATACTCCCCCCTTACCTGTAATACCACTTTGTGACCAGGATATTATATCACTTTTCATCTAAAACAACAAAGCAGCAGTTTTGCTAACGAGTTCTCCATTAAATCAATCTGTTTTAAAACCGCATATCACAAAACGTTTTATGTATCATACAGATGAGGTGACGATCCATGAGTTCATTATATATCAAATTTCCACATATCAGGGAGATCAGAGAAGAATTCGGCCTATCCCAGGAGGACATGGCCAAATACCTGCACATTTCGCAGGTAGCCTACTCCTACTATGAACTCGGACGTCGCGATATCCCCACAGATATTCTGGTAGAAATCGCCGACCGCTTCGGCTGCAGCACAGATTATCTCCTAAACCGAACAAACAACCGCGATCGGATAAAGTAGTAGGCTATGATCCAGCGCTACATTTATTACTTTCTTCCCCTCCATGGGGTTTATTTGATTACTCACTCTTCCTCCCTGAAACCAAAGAAATTAAAAAACAAACTGCCAGACCCGTTCATAATAGTCTATCTTGCCACCTTCTCAAAATCACTGGCCGGGTGCTTGCAGATCGGACAGATGAAATCATCCGGAAGTTCCTCACCAACGTACTCATACCCACATATCTTGCAACGCCATACAGTCTGACCGGCAGGCGTTGTACCCACAGCCTCGGGCTTGGGCTTGATATTATCCTGGTAGTAGGCATACGTGGCAGAAGCTGCTGTATCCAGCACCTCCATAGCGGTGGGCTCACCGATAAAAAGCGTATGTGACCCAAGATCCACCGTCTGCTTTATATCAATAGAAAAGTATGCATTAGTACCGCGGGTAATATATGGGATACCATTTTCCGCAAGTTTACAGTCTGTAAAAACTGCGAACTTGTCCATATCCCGCCCGGACTGGAACCCAAAGTGCTTGAAGAGATCAAAATCAGCCTTCTCGCTGATAACTGAAATATTCGCCTTTTTCGTCTTCATCACCATATCATGAGTATAGTTCGCCTTATTCACAGCAAAAGAAATCTGATTTGGCTCAGAAGCCACCTGTATGGCTGTATTTGTAATACACCCGTTAGCCTTGATCTCATCCTTTGCCGTCAGTACAAATAGTCCGTATGAAAGCTTGTACATAGCCTTGTTATCCATCTTGTGTTCTCCTTCCCTCGTGCTTTTAATTGTATTATTGTTATTAACCTCATGAGCTGTCACCAGATCGCTCCCTAATCCTGTCACAGTTTTACCCATGTTTCTGTCATTATGGGAGATGCCCTTTAAGCACCTCCCGGTTACCTTTGTTTGTCCTTCTCCTGCCTGAATACG
>JAILEN010000105.1 GCA_024687655.1 Lachnospiraceae bacterium
TGGACCAATCGCGAAGGATATGTGCTGTAGAGTGCCGAGCCAAAACGTAGGCGTAGCGGGCTACGCCGAGGCTTTGGTGCGTGTGCTATACAGTGCATAGACAAGCGATTTGGTCTAGTTAATTAAAAGACGCTGTACTAGAAGTAAGGCCTACTATAGACTAAGAAACACACTTATAAAGGAAGAATTAGTAAAAGATAATATTTCCCAGAAAGACTACGAGTTTAATGCTCCGTCCGTAGCTTCAGCGGTTATCCTTGGACACACATCAAATGGTAATATTGATTGGCGGACAGAGGACGGGACGAAACTAAAAGATTTATAAAGAATGAAGAAATTAAGGATTACATTCAATTCCCCTGTGGTATTGGCTTTCGCATTTATATGCTTAATAGCCACTATACTTGGAACCGTAAGCGGAGGATCAATAACTAATGACTTTTTTGTGACATACAGATCTCCGCTGACAAATCCATTGACATATCTTCGGGCAATCAGCCATGTTTTTGGGCATGCCGGATGGGAGCATCTTATAAGTAACATGAGCTTCATTTTACTGCTTGGCCCGATACTGGAAGAAAAGTATGGATCTGAAAAGATCGTAGGGGTGATAGCTCTGACCGCCATATCTACCGCGGTGATCAATGCTGTGATTTCACCGAATGCAGGAGTCTGTGGTGCCAGCGGAGTGGTATTTGCATTTATTATACTATCGTCCTTTACTAATTTCAAGGAGGGTGAGATCCCACTGACATTTATCCTGGTCGCGGCAATATATATAGGACAGCAGGTTATCGAAGGCATTTTTGTGCAGGATAACATTTCGCAGATGGCGCATATTATTGGTGGTGCCGTGGGAGCATATGTGGGGTATGTTTGGAATAAGAGGAGATAAAGGACAAAAAGTCCACAGGCTGCTGCGGGACGGCAGTGTAAGCGTTTTGAGGTCAAGTGGCTCACTTTTAGATTAGCATTTATACTAATATCGCAATATTTATTGGGTATCATAATGACGTGTCATTATTTTTTGATTCCAGGATAACCCTTTGGGAACACCAGAGCGCAGTTAACAAGAATATGCCTCTACGGGGATTGATACATTATGTACAGTGCGTGGATGTGTATTTGGAAAAGCGTAACCTGAAGAAGAAAATATACCGGAAGGCTATTGTAAAAATACCAGCGCCGGATTATTATGTTTTATATAACGGAACAGAAGAGGCCCCGGATAGACAGGAAATGCATTTGTCGGATGCTTTTATGACACCATCTTCCGGATATGAATGGACCGCTAAGCTTATCAATATAAATGCGGACAGGAACAAGGATCTTTTGGATGCATGCGAAACACTTAAGGGCTATTCCAAACTGGTAGAGTACATGAGACAGAACATAGAGGAAGGCCTTAGTGAAGGCGTTAGCATGAAGGAAGTGGTGTAAGTCTATGATGCAAATTCGTATTGGCCAGGTGTTGCTTATTATATGCTGCGTATTTTATCTGATATGGTGGTGCGTGGCTTTTCATCCGGCACATGGGGATGATCACACATCGGGAGTGGACGGGATTCTTTTGATAGTTACTGCTCTCTTTGGACTGGGTGGAGTTGCAATAAACCTTATAGGCATCAGGGATAGTGGCGCTGACACAGGGTTTATTAGTGGAGGAATGATAGCGGTAATTGCCATAATAGTCTATGTGGCTTTACTTTTTGGAACACGTATATTTTTTCACAGACAGGTAACGACGGAATTATTATTGATAGTCGGATGGGCTGCACTTATGATTTCTTCCATAAATACGGTATATGCACTGGAATATATCACGATAGATAAAGTGATCGTCATGCTCGTGATAATAGGCGTTGCGGCAGTTCTCAGTTTTGTGTTTTATATGCTGTACTATAATGTGCCGCCCATGAGGGGATACGTGTACGGGATGATACCTCTTATAACTGAAGCGGTGAGCATGGCGGCATTTATGGTGTTTATTGGAAGGTAAGGGTGTATGCTGACGGGTTTGCGTCCGGATACAAAAAATGCAGACAATGCGGCTACGAGACAGATGAAGACTTTGATTTCTGTCCGAAGTGCGGGACAAGATTTTGATGGGAGAGAGTGAGCTATGAATAGAGATCTGAGGGCGGGAAAAGAAGGCAAGTGAGACGGCTAACGCCAGATACAATGAAATGATGTATTATGGTCTTGGTAATGAGGATAAACGATGATTTATAAAAATATCCGACCGGCCATTTTTATAAAACGACCGAACCGGTTTATTGCTGAGGTAGAAATAGAGGGGCACAGGGAGATCGTGCATGTTAAAAATACAGGCAGATGCAAGGAGCTGCTGATCCCGGGATGCGAGGTTTGGCTTACGGCACCGGGCACCCCCAACCGAAAGACTGAATATGATCTGGTGGCAGTGAAAAAGGGAAACGGCGTTCTCTTTAATATAGATAGCCAGGCTCCGAATAAGGTTGTCCGGGAATGGCTGGCAACAAAGGATTATAGCAGGGTTATCCCGGAATATACCTATGGAGACTCTCGGATTGATTTTTATATGGAGCGTGACGAAGAAAAATACCTGATGGAAGTGAAGGGATGTACTCTTGAAATAGATGGAGTTGGCTTTTTTCCTGACGCGCCGACCGAAAGGGGTGTAAAGCATATCAGGGAATTGATCAGGGCAAAGCATGCCGGATATCATGCATCATTAGCATTTGTGATACAGATGGATGGTGTGGAGGAGGTTAGACCGAATGTAGATACCCATCCGGAATTTGGTGTTGCCATGGATGAAGCAAGGACGGCGGGAGTAGAGATACTGTATCTCTGCTGTCATGTGGAGCCTGGAAGGATGGAAATAGTTAAGGATAAAATGTAGAGGAAGTGAATTATGATTGAAAACATTGAGCTTTTTACACACAGCAGTATAAGGATAAAAGATAAGGGTAAAACGATCTATGTGGATCCATACGATATGAGGGAGGATCCACACGATGCGGACTACATCCTCGTGACCCATGATCACCATGACCATTTTTCCCCGGAAGACATTGCAAAGGTGGCAAAACCGGATACTATCCTTGTTGTTCCGGAGAAAATGGAGGATAAGGCACAGGATATATCAGGTATGGTTGGTCGTACAGTTACTGTTGCTCCTGGCATATACAAGGAAATTGACGGACTGGAACTGGAAACCGTAGCGGCATACAATAATCTTAAGCCTTTCCATCCAAAGGGAGCAGGCTGGGTTGGATATATTGTCCGTTTGAAGGGACAGAGGGTTTATATTGCAGGTGATACCAGCGTTACCAAGGAGGCAAAAGACGTTAAGTGCGATGTAGCCATGATCCCTATCGGCGGTACATATACCATGGATGCAAAAAAGGCGGCCGAGCTGATCAACATCATCCGCCCGTCGGTTGCGATCCCGACACACTATGGAAGTGTTGTAGGCAAAAAAGATGATGCTGAAACCTTTAGTGGACTTGTGAAAGATCCGGTGAGGGTCGAGATCATAATGAAATACTAATTGACCTGTATGGTATAAGGGGTGATATGAGATTATTTGCGGCGATTGAATTATCGGATGAAATGAAAAAGACGTTGGTCAGATTTCAGGACGCCTTGAAAGATGCAGGGGTGTTTGGAGGTTATACAAGACCGGATAACCTCCATCTCACTCTTGCGTTTATCGGAGAATATAAAGATCCGGATCGGATACTTGATGTGATGGAACAGTTAAGCTTTGAACCTTTTGATCTGAGTCTTACCGGATTGGGAAATTTTGGAGATCTGTACTGGGTGGGTGTAGATGCTGACAAGGAGCTTGAGAGGATGGTAAAAAGACTTCGCCGTGCATTTGCCGATAACGGCATACCATTTGATCGGAAGAAGTTTTACCCGCATATTACAGTTGTTCGCGGAGCATTTTATGATGGCGTAGGACTCCCTGAAATAGGTATAGACCCGGTTAGCATGACAGCTTCTTATATATCACTTATGAGATCTGATCGTGGGAAAGGCGGAATGATCTATTCATCTGTTGGTGAGGTTTACGCGGATGGCTATGAGTAAGGACAACAGAAGAGAATGGAGCAGGACCAGAGACGAGCTGGTCAGTATAATGGTCGGCCTTGGTTTTCCTGCGGAGCTGGGAGATCAGATGGCAAAGCAGCTTGGCAGCCCAAAGGCGATGCGGCGGATGATAGGATATCTGTGTAATGAGAAGCCTGACAACGTGGAGCTGGTTGTGGACGAAATGCTGGCCATATGCAGTGACATAGAAAGATGGCGGGAAAAGAAAGCGAGCGAGGCGGCCAACGCCAGCTACAATGAAATGTTGTACTACGGACTCGGTTCAGATGGAGAATAGAAAAACGGAATGAGTATGAGGGAGAAAAATGCAGCTATATGATGGCAGGCCGGGGGATGATTCCTGCCCAAGGTTCATCACGAACCGCTGATAGTACATCTAGACGGGAATATGGAGTGATCAGGGGATGCAAAAAGGCGGATAAGCTGCGGAAAGGCAGGGTTACTATGAAGTATAATCTTGACAGATTCATAAGGGCGCAGGAGTACGACTATGATCAGGCTCTTTCTGAAATAAAGGCCGGGCATAAGAGGAGTCACTGGATATGGTACATTTTCCCTCAGGTAAAAGGTCTGGGACGATCCGGCATGTCAGAGGAATATGGTATTGATGGTCTGGACGAAGCAAAGGCATATATGGAAAATGAGGTGCTTAGGATCAGGCTTATTGAGATTTCGCAGGCATTGCTCCAGCTTGATTCGAATGACCCTCTGGCGGTGATGGGATTTCCGGATAATCTGAAGCTCAGATCATCCATGACGCTTTTTGCGGAAGCGGCCCCTGAAGAAACTGTTTTTGCTGATGTCCTTGATAAATTCTTTGATGGCGAAAAGGATCCTGAGACACTAAAGAGGTTGTAGACAATGATTATGTATTAGTGCCTAAAAAGAGAGTATTCATTTATGTAAATTGCCCAATGAAATTTTGGTCGGTTGATATCGAATAATTCAGTGTGCCCGTTTTCAAATACCTCGACTTATTTGGAAACGGTCACACTAGATGGAGAGTGAAAAATGCCGTATTGTCCTATGGAGGTAGCGGTACCGAGTGCACTAAGCTGAGGACAATGTTACTTTTTAATCCTGTGATTAGAGAGGAGGCCTTTAATGGACTATCCAATAATTGACGCCGTTGCGACCGGAGCCCGTATTCGAGAGCTTCGGATACAACATCACCTCAAGGTGTCGGATATCAGCCGCTATATGGGCTTTGAATCCGAACAGGCTATTTACAAATGGCAGCGAGGAGATGCCCTGCCGACGGTGGACAATCTGTATGCCCTGAGCAAACTGCTTGGGACACCAATGGATGACATCCTTTGTGGTGTTGATATGGGAGAAGGCGAAAGCTTTCTCCCTGATTTTTTGTTGGCATTTTTAAACCACAAGTTCAATGACATATTAGAAATCGCAAGGTAAAATAATGCATAAGACCTGGTTTCGTCAAGAAATCTCCACATCCACATCCACAATCGAGGCATTTTTATAGGACAGCATTTTTTGTAGAATTTAATTATGAAAAACAGCTGAACAAAAAACAAGCAGGTGTGTGGAAGGAGATGATAGTTATGATCAGAGTATGCATGATGCTGGCAATGGCAGTAGCAGCGTATTTAGTGGCCACTATGGATCACGGATACGATATTGATGCGGACCTGGAAGTGTAATAAGAGTGTCGTTTATCAAATGGAATGGAGGTGACCTATTGTGAAGATTTGTTGACACAGCACAAAGGAGGTCATTATGAACTACCCGATTATTAATCCAGTAGCTACAGGCGCACGCATCAAGGAGCTTAGAGAACAGAACCACCTGCAGGTGTCAGATATCAGCCGGTTTATGGGTTTTGGATCCGACCAGGCTGTATACAAATGGCAACGTGGTGATACCATGCCGTCAGTGGACAATCTGTATGCTCTGAGCAAGTATTTTGGAACAACAATGGAAGACATTATTCGCGAGTAGGATGATAGCGAGGGGGATGAGAGTCCCCCTCTGCAGTCATGCGATCAATCATCAGGAGGGAATATGCAGACAAACAACACGCAGTTTGAGGAGCAGGCAAAGGCAATACTGTACCTTAGGCATCCGCGATATTTCAGGGCGGCTTTTGAAAAGGAGCAGGATTTCTGGACGATATATGTTTATGCGACAGCCATTGCTTTTGTAGGAGATGAGCGGATAGGCAGATCGATAAAATATATGTATACTATCGAGCCGGAGACACATGAGAGGGTTAAGCAGTATGGCGAAAATGATCAGGAGAATATCGAGGAGTTTTTCCGGGCGTTTGAGGACGGCATACGAAGAGAAATATCGGAATATGAATGCAAGGACAGAAAGCTTCTGGATATGCTTGAAAAGGGTAAGGACTACTTGTAACCCGAGCATCTGAGTGATATATTTGATGGCAGATATAACTAACAGAGGAGGTAATAATACTATGGCAAATGAGATTGTTTTTGATATCGACAACTCCAGTGGAGTTCCGGTGATTACATTTGACAATGGTCTGAAGGTTCTGATCAGAACAGGAGTGGACTATTCGTTCTGGACATCCAGGGATAAGAAGATTGCGGACTACTATGATGTAAAAGAGTCTGATTTTGATAAGAAAAAGATTAAAGGGGATCTTCCTTTTGCGCAGAATATTATGCTTAAGGAAGCATATGTCACAGACATCTCCATTAAGGAGCTGGTCTTTAAGGATGTGATCGTTCTGGATACGAGTGCGTACAAAACAGATGATTACGATCTGGTTATTGGGATGATAGCCTTCAATTCTGGGGCGGATTCGCTTGGAATTAATAGCGGAGAACAAAAGTTAACCATAGGATGGGAATAGATAACACCGGCGGATCTGAAAAGGTCCGCCGATTTTTTTATAAACATCTGATAACCATGTTTTTAAACCACGCGTTGAATGACATTCGAAAATCCACATGGTAAGATTAAGCTAGTAGTGTTGTGGGAATAAAAGCGAGGGTGTCAAGTATACTACGGGTATACAGACAAGGGATAAATGCTGTGATATCCTTAAAATGCATCAGTTATAATGTACCGTACCAGGAGGGTCTTGTATGTCATTGCTTTTCACTGAGGATAAAAAGGAGCTTATTGTAACATGTAAGTGTGGCTGCGAGGATGCATTTCATTTTGTCCTTTATGATATGGGAGATGATGATTTTTCCTTTTTAACATTTTTGAAAGCAGACTTTAACACGGAGTATTACAAGGGACCATGGAGATCCTTTTTGGTCAAATGCAAGAAGATCTGGTGTGTTCTGCGGGGCAAGGATTATTGCTATGCTGACACGATAATGACAAAGAGTGATTTCCTGCGTTTCAAGGAATACATCAATAGTATCCCTGTGGATAGGGAACCGGAATAGTAGGGAGGATACCAGGAAACGTGAGTTATAAGATAAAAGAATGGTAAACGAGATGAGCATAGGGAGTATCTAAAATAAATTTTAATTCCCTCGAATTCGAGGGAATTAGAATTCTAGACATAAGGAACCATATGGTTGGTGTATGATGAATTTGAAAGAGTTGGTCCGTATCCTTCGCGATTCAGGGACTACAAACGAGATTGATAAGCGTAGGGATGATATTGCTGATCTGATACCGGCTGTAAGTATAATGTTTGGTTACGATCAGCAGAATCTCGCTCATCAATATGACCTCTGGGAACATAGCCTCCAGACTGTCGTTGGGCTACCAAAGGATATTGATGATGACATGGTGTTTTTAGCTGCTCTGATCCATGATATAGGAAAGCCTGACTGCCAGATATATGATGAAAGGGACGGACAGATCAATATGCATTACTATGGTCATCCTGTACGAAGTATGGAAATCGCGAGAGATCAGATAATCCCTGATCTGCTGTCCAAGGGAGAAGAGCTGTCCGAAGCCGACCAGCGCAGGCTGATATATTATGTGGAATACCATGATGATCGGATGAGCCTGAGGATGAAGCACCTGCGCCAACACATGAACCTGGGTGCGAGTCTGCAGGAGTTCCAAAATCTGATGAAGCTGCAAGTATCGGATGCAAAGGCACATGTGCTTATTCCGATAGTACAGCAGAGGATAGAGATTTGTTCGCAGTTGGCGGGAGAGTATGCTGAGAAGTTGTATCAGGATATATTGGCGGGGAAATAAAAAAACAGGGGGAAAGCAATGTACGACGTCATTAAAAAGTATGCTGAAAATGATAAGCCGAATGGGCTTATGCTTATAGATATGCCGACGGGGGATGGTGGTATTATAGTGCCAAGTCAAGCAAAGACCGCATAAATCAAGGG
>JAILEN010000097.1 GCA_024687655.1 Lachnospiraceae bacterium
TGTAGAGATTGATGATCTCCGACTGGGATATGCGGATGAACCTCTCGGGATTCAGGTCCTCCTCAAGATTGCTCAGAGACTTTTTTATACTGTAGGATGCATCATCCGTCTGGATGATCACCTTGCGTCCCACGATATGCGCCCTGAAGATGTCACGCTGTGATATAAGGATCAGGGTGTCGTTGTCATATCCCGCTATCTGGGGATAATCATTTTCGGAGGCGTTTTCGATAGCATATATTATGTTTTCCACCTGTTTTGTCTGAGCCCGTGTTTCAATGGTCACCTTGGGATCCACATATTCCTCATCGATAACAACCTCAATGTCAACCATATTTTTCATAGGTTCACCATCCTTGTTGCTTACGGAAAGATATTTTAACATAAGAGAGGATTCTGTGCAAATATATGTTTATTCGGACATTATGTGATCAACGGGATATTAAAAATGGTTAACTTTTTGATTTTCCTCTTGAAAATCCCCAAAAACCGTGGTAGAATAACAACTCGTGGTATATAAATATATCCTTGCTTCCTGTGTATAATGAGGCGATGATGTCGCCGCTATCCGAGGCAGGAGGCCAATAGACCAAAAGGAGGTAGAGAAATGAACAAGTATGAATTAGCACTCATCGTGAATGCTAAGATCGAAGACGATGCTCGTGCCGCCACAGTAGAAAAGGCAAAGGGTTACATTACCCGTTTCGGTGGCACCGTGTCTGAGGTCGAGGAGTGGGGCAAGAAAAAACTTGCTTACGAGATCCAGAAGATGGACGAGGGCTTTTATTACTTCATTCAGTTCGAAGCAGCGCCCGAAGCACCCGCTGAGATCGAGGGCCGTGTCCGCATTATGGACAATCTTCTTCGTTTCCTGATCGTTCGCAAGGATGAGGACTAATGTAGAGCATTAGAATAGGAGAACGAACGTATGAATAAAGTAATACTTATGGGCAGACTCACGCGCGACCCCGAGGTTCGCTACGGCGGAGCCAATAACACGGCCATCGCAAAGATTTCACTTGCAGTGGATCGCAGATTCAAGCGTGAGGGACAGCCCGAGGCAGATTTCTTCAACTGCACCGCCTTCGGTAAGACCGGAGAGTTTGTTGAGAAGTATCTGCGCAAGGGGACCAAGGTTGTCTTAGACGGAGAACTCCAGAACGACAATTATGAGAAGGACGGCGTCAAGCATTACAGCACCCAGATCATAATCAATACCATCGAGTTTGCCGAGAGCAAAAAGGCAGCAGAGGGCAATGGTTCTTTCATTCCCTCAGGCGATGGACAGCCGCTTCCCCCTTCTGATGCAGGAGATGATTTCATGAACATTCCCGAGATATCAGGAGATGATAAGGTTCCGTTTTAAACAGGATTGATTTCGTTTTTGTTTTAGGAGGAAAGAATAATGGCTTTTAATAAATCATCAGACGGTCAGCGTAGGAGACCGGTTCGCAGAAGAAAAAAGGTTTGTGTTTTCTGTGGTAAGGACAGTGTTATCGATTACAAGGATCAGGCAAAGCTTTCCAAGTACATCTCTGAGAGAGGTAAGATCCTTCCCCGTCGTATCACAGGCAACTGCGCTAAGCACCAGAGAGCTCTGACAGTAGCCATCAAGCGTGCTCGTCATCTTGCACTTATGCCTTACGTGATCGACTGATCATAGTGATTTTATGGCCGTCCGAAAGGACGGCCTTTTTTGTGTTGAAAAATCGGAACAATACTATTATAATATTTTCTGTACCTGTTCATAGAAAAGATTCTTCGGACAGTTGCCGGCATGTGAAGCATGTCAGCTTCAGAAGTCCTCGGAATGACATGGCAGATCATAAGGATCCCAGAGGGAGGCAAGGTATGGATTTTTTCGATAAATTAGGTGACAGGCTCATAGAGGTGGGCAGAGAGGTTTCCGACAGGGCCAGGGATGTTTCCGATTCCACCAAGATGCAGTACGAGATCCGCAGGAAAAAGCAGGAGCTGGATGAGATATACAAGGATCTCGGCAGGAAGTACTACGAGGATAACAAGGACTCCGCTGATGATCAGATCACAGCCATCAGAGAGACCCTGGCAGAGATAGAGGAGATGGAGGTCAAGGTAGCCGGCTTTAAGGGCGGCAGACGCTGCAACAAGTGCGGTGCGGTGGTACCCATGGACTCCGGTTATTGCAACAAGTGCGGAGCCAAGCTGGATGACAGCATCTTTGAGGACGAGTCAGAGGATGCTAAAAAGGCTGAGGATACAGAGGAGACCGAAGAGGTCACAGAGGATTAGATTTTCTGCATACTGTCCGGAGTTTTCCATTTCTTTTCGGGCAGTGTGCTTTTATGGGGCATTAGCGCAGTTGGGAGCGCATCACACTGGCAGTGTGGGGGTCACGGGTTCAAGTCCCGTATGCTCCATTTTTTATTTTTTAAAGGAGATTTTTTTGCATGACTACAAAAGGCAAATATTACATCACTACAGCGATCACATATACCTCGGGTAAGCCCCATATCGGCAATACCTACGAGATCATCCTGGCGGACGCCATCGCCCGGTTCAAGAGAAAAGAGGGCTACGATGTGCGCTTCCAGACGGGAACTGATGAGCATGGACAGAAAATAGAGACCCGGGCCATCGAGGCAGGCACCACTCCCAAGGGCTTTGTGGACGAGGTATCCACCGAGGTAAAGCGCCTCTGGGATCTTTGTGATACCTCCTACGACCGTTTTATCAGGACCACGGACGCGGATCATGAGCGTCAGGTCCAGAAGATATTCAAAAAACTCTATGATCAGGGAGATATCTACAAGGGCTCCTATTCAGGCATATATTGTACCGAGTGCGAGGCCTTTTATACCGAGTCCCAGCTTTCCGAGGGCAAGTGCCCCGTATGCGGAGGGGACGTCCATCCCATGGAGGAGGAGGCGTACTTTTTCAAGATGAGCAAGTATGCACCGGCCCTCATCGATCATATCAATTCACACCCGGAGTTCATCCAGCCTGTTTCCAGAAAAAATGAGATGATGAACAACTTCCTGCTCCCGGGCCTTCAGGATCTGTGTGTATCCAGAAGCTCCTTTAAGTGGGGCATTCCGGTGGACTTCGACGACAAGCATGTGGTATATGTGTGGCTTGATGCCCTGACCAACTACATCACCGGCATCGGCTATGACGGTGACGGCAACCACAGCGATATGTATAAAAAGTACTGGCCTGCGGACCTTCACCTCATAGGCAAGGACATCGTCAGGTTCCATACCATATACTGGCCCATCTTTTTGATGGCTCTTGGCGAGCCTCTTCCCAGGCAGGTATTCGGCCATCCCTGGCTTTTGCAGGGCGGAGAAAAGATGTCCAAGTCCAAGGGCAACGTGATCTATGCCGATGATATGGCAGAGCTTTTCGGAGTGGATGCGGTCAGATACTTCTGTATCCATGAGATGCCCTTTGACAACGATGGTGTCATCACCTGGGAGATCCTGACCGAGAGGTACAATTCCGATCTCGCCAACACCCTGGGCAACCTGGTTTCCCGCACCATCGCCATGGAGAAAAAGTATTTCGGCGGCGTGGTGAAAAATCCGGGAGTTTCAGAGCCGGTGGACGAGGATCTGAAGTCTGTGGTGCTGGGAGTTCTTCCCGCAGTTTTAGATAAGATGGAGACCCTCCATGTGGCAGATGCACTGACTGAGGTTTTCAAGGCCTATAAGCGCCTTAACAAATACATTGATGAGACGGAGCCCTGGGTTTTGGCCAAGGACGAGAGCAAGTCCGACAGGCTGGCTACCGTACTTTACAATCTGATCGAGGGCATCACCATTGCCACCTCGGTGCTCTATCCCTTCCTTCCCAGGACAGCGGATGCCATAGCCGATGAGCTTGCCACCTCATTACGTGAGTTTGATGATCTGGCCACCTTCGGTCTCTATCCCGACGGTAACCAGCTGCCTGAGGACACGCCCATCCTCTTTGCAAGGGCGGATGTCAACGAGATCCTTAAGAAAACAGAGGAGATCACCGCAAAGCAGAGAGAGGAGTTTTTGGCTTCCCAAAAGACTGCCAGAAAAAATCTGGTGGCAGCAGGCAAGATGTCTGCCGAGGAGGCAGCCAGACTTGATGCAGCCGAGGGTGGCGCAGATGAGCCGGGCATTGATGTGGAAGCAAAGCCCGAGATCAGTTTTGACGACTTTGGCAGGATGCAGTTCCAGGTGGGCGTGATAAAAAGCTGTGAGGCTGTTGAGAAGTCCAAAAAACTGCTCTGCTCACAGGTTCAGGTGGGCTCTAAGACGCTGCAGATAGTTTCCGGTATCAGGAAGAGCTATTCACCGGAGGAGATGATGGGCAAGCGTGTCATGGTGCTTACCAACCTTGCTCCCGCCAAGCTGGCAGGAGTTCTTTCCGAGGGTATGCTTTTATGTGCCGAGGACGCTGACGGTAATCTTACCCTTATGACACCGGAGCGGGATATGCCCTCCGGAGCGGAGATCTGCTGATGATATTTGAGAGTCATGCGCATTATGAAGACAGGAAGTTCGATTCGGATCGGGTCGAACTTCTTTCTATGATGAAAAAAAAGAATATAGGCACCATAATCAACGTGGGAACCACCCTGGAGCTGTCCCGTGCCAGTATCGATCTGGCCCATGAGTATGATTTCATCTATGCTGCCGTGGGGGTACATCCCGGTGATATAGAATGTCTGGAAGAGACGCCCGACGGACTGGAACAGCTGAGGGCCATGGCTGAGTCCGAGAAAAAGGTGGTAGCCATAGGCGAGATAGGGCTGGACTTTTACTGGGAAAAGGATGAGGCGGTCAGGGAGAGGCAGAGGTACTGGTTCCTGCAGCAGCTGGATCTGGCAAGGCAGGTGGATCTGCCGGTCATCATCCACAGCCGGGATGCCAACGAGGAGACCTATAACATCATGAAGGAGGCTGCCGCACAGGGCACCCATGGTGTGATCCACTGCTATTCCGGATCCCCGGAGATGGCTGAGCAGTATGTGAAGCTGGGATATTACATCGGCATTGGAGGAGTGGTTACCTTTAAAAACGGAAAAAAGCTGAAGGAGACGGCGAAGAGGGTACCTCTTGAAAATATCCTGGTGGAGACGGATGCTCCCTATATGGCGCCGGAGCCCTTTAGGGGAGAGAGGAACGATTCCACTTTTTTACCCTATGTGATCAAGCAGATATCCGAGCTTCGGGAGATGACCGTGGATGAGGTCATGGAGGTCACCAGAGAAAACGGCAGGCGGCTTTTTAACATTACCGCAGACGACAGAAGGGCATGATATATGTCGGAAATACGTATAGCCAATCCCGTCAGGACCGCAGGGATCCTGAGACGGCACGGGCTTTTTGCAAAAAAGAAATACGGACAGAACTTCCTGATAGATGAGGGGATACTCTCTGAGATCGTTGAAGCTTCGGGAGTGGACAGCGGGGATCTGGCAGTTGAGATAGGTCCCGGCATCGGAGCCATGACCGAGTTTTTATGCGAGAGGGCAGGGCAGGTTCTGGCCATCGAGATAGATGAGCGGCTGATACCCGTACTGGAGGAGACCCTGGCCCGCTTTGACAATCTTACGGTCATTAATGCCGACGTCTTAAAGACCGACATAGGGGCCTGGGCCAATGAAAATGCCCCGGGCAAAAGGATAAGGGTTGTGGCCAATCTCCCCTATTACATCACCACCCCCATTCTCATGGCTCTTTTGGAGGGGGATGCTCCCATAGCCTCCATTACTGTCATGGTGCAAAAAGAGGTGGCTGAGCGGATGATCAGCGATCCCGGGACCAAGGATTACGGGGCCCTGTCCCTGGCTGTCCAGTATTACGCCGATCCCCGCATAGTGACAGAGGTACCGGCGGAGGCCTTTGATCCCAGACCGGGGGTGGAGTCTGCGGTCATTACACTGGAAAAATACGAGGCTCCTCCGGTGGATGTGCCGGATGAAAAGCTGCTTTTCGATATAATCAGAGCGTCCTTCTCCCAGAGGAGAAAGACCCTGGCCAACGGCCTGGGCAACAGTCCCGATATCCCACTCGGCAAGGAGGAGATAACCGGGGTGATCACGGACTGTGGCTGGGATGAGCGCATCCGTGGTGAGATACTGACACTTTCGGAGTTTGCGAAATTGACACAGATGATATATACTAAACTAGGTTAATCAGAGGATCCCAAAGGAATACTTATGGACATAAGTAAATACGATAACAGCATACAGCGTCTGATCATTGACATGCAGGACAGCCGCGGCAAGGACCCGCGGATGTCTATTTCCTGTGGAAAAAAGCTTCTGGAGATCGGCATGGACAGATCCGAGCCCGAGCTCATCGGTTTTGCCCGTTTTTCACTGGGAGAGACCTACTATCTGATGAACGACATAGAGGATTTCTATCGCGAGATGACTCTGTGCATGGAGCCCCTTGAAAAGATAGGCGAGTGGGGGTATCTGACCATGGCCAACAATATGCTTGGCATCATGTCTCTAAACCGCGGCAATGCACCCCTGGCCATGGACTACTATATGGAGGCTTTAAACTATTGCTATGACTACAGCCTTCCCGATCTGGAATTTTTGGTACATATGAATCTGGCCGCCCTGTATCTGGATATTTCCGATGCACAAAATGCGGTGTTCTATTATGAAAAGGGCCGCCAGTATCTCAAGAACCACAGGGATATCGACGGATATATCGAGAGCCTGACAGCTGATTGTGTGGGGCTGGGCAAATCCTACCTTTTGATGGATGACCTGGACAGATCCGCGGAATATGACCATATTTTGGAAAATGACTGCATTCCAAATGTTCATGAGCTGGAGAAGCTGGTCATCTATACCTTCAGGGCCGGCCTCTACCACAAATCCGGCAGGAATGAGGAATGCAGGGACTGCATCAACACCATCAGGGAGCATTTTATGCATGATCTTCCCGTGATGGATATTTTTGACGATATATATGATTTTCTCAAGCTCCTTATGGAGATGGAGGAATACGACACTTTTACATATATCCTGGACCATATGGAGCAGCCCATCGCCACTACGGGTATCAAGAACCTGCAGAAAAAGCTTCTGACACTGAGGATGAAGTACTACAAGGCCATGGGTATGGATGAACAATACCAAAAAAGCAGTGTGGAGTACTTTGAGCTGTCCCAGGTTTTGGAGAGGGAAAACGATCTGATGGTTTCCGATACCATCGCACTTCGGACCCGCTACAACGACCTGACCCTTTTTACCAATGAGGTCCAGCGTGAGAACGAAGTGCTTCTTAAGCGTTCGGAGACAGACGCCCTTACAGGCATGTACAACAGACAAAAGCTCAATTCCTTCGGAGACGCCGCATTCGAGCGGGCCAGGAAAAACGGGACCGGCTTTGCTGTTGAGATACTGGATATCGACTATTTCAAGGAATACAACGACAATTACGGACATCAGGCCGGCGACCGCTGCATCAGATTTGTGGCGGATACCATTATGTCATTAAAGCAGCATCCCGGGGTTTTCTGCTCCAGGTACGGCGGAGACGAGTTTGTGCTGATATACGAGAACTATTCTGACAGGGAAGTATTCGGCATGGCCAGGGAGCTCAAGGAAAAAATATTAAAAACCGCCTATGAGCACAAGTATTCCAAGGTTGCTCTCGGGGTGGTGACCATTTCACAGGGGATCTTTTGGGGAGTGCCTCAGAAGGGACACTCACTCTGGAATTATCTGCACTCTGCAGACAACAATCTCTACAAGGTCAAGAAAAAATCCAGAAACAGCATATTGTTAAGCCACTCTTCAGATGCTCCCGACATCGATACTGCCGAGAGCAGCGACATGATGATCGATGAGTAAGCTGGTACTGGGCATACTTGCACATGTTGATGCGGGTAAGACCACGCTGTCGGAGGCTCTTCTTTATACTGCCGGATCCATCAAACGTTTTGGCAGGGTCGACAGGGGAGAGTCTTTTTTGGATGGAGAAGAGATAGAAAGAGCCCGGGGAGTCACGGTCTTTTCCAAGCAGGCCAGGCTTTGCTGGAAGGATACGGACATAGTTTTTCTGGATACTCCGGGTCATGTGGATTTTTCTCCTGAGACCGAGAGGACACTCTCGGTGCTGGACTACGCTATTTTAGTCATAAGCGCTCCGGACGGGGTGCAGAGTCACACCCGTACTCTGATGCGGCTGCTTTCCAAATACCATATTCCCACTTTTATTTTTGTGAACAAGATGGACCTCACCGAAAAAACCATGGATGAGGTGATCTCTGATATCAGGGAAAAGCTCTGCCCTGAGGCGGTGATGCTGCCTACAGGGGGCGGGGAGCTTTCCGCAGATAACTGTGGTGATGAGGGGATTGAGGAGATCGCAGGCTTTGACGAGGCCCTCATCGAGGAGTATTTTGAAAACGGTGTGCTTTCAGAGGCTTCGGTGCGCCGGTCCGTGGCGGGACGCAGGCTGTTCCCGGTGTTTTTCGGATCGGCTCTCCATCAGGAGGGCATCACGGAGCTTTTGGACGGGATAGCGGGCCTTTCCGAGAAAAAGCCGGTACCCGGGGAGTTCGGAGCCAGAGTATACAAGATAGGCTGGGATAAAAAGGGAGAGCGTCTCACCCATGTCAGACTCACCGGAGGATCCGTCCGTCCCAAGGATGTGATAGTTACCAAAAGAGGGGTGGCTGACGAAGAGGGCGCCGTCACGGATGAGATATCCGAAAAGATACAGGGCATCCGGCTCTATGAGGGTGAGCGTTTTGAAGCCGTGGACGGGGCTGATGCCGTGGAGATATGCACCCTGCTGGGTCTTGACAATACCTACACAGGTCAGGGGCTGGGCTTCGAGGAGGATGCTCTGGTACCGGAGTTGTCCCCTGTTTTGTCCTATCAGGTGATCCCGCCCAAAGAGGTGACGGCCGGCAAGCTGTTTGAGACCCTGAAGGTTTTAAATGAGGAGGAGCCCACCTTTGGGATGACCCATAATGAGCATACCGGGGATATAATGGTGCAGCTCATGGGCCCCTTTCAGCTGGAGGTGCTGCAGCAGGAGATAAAAAGGAGATTCGGCTTTTTAGTGACCTTTGGTCCCGGAAAGATACTGTACAAGGAGACCATTGCTTCTTCGGCCTATGGCGTGGGGCATTTTGAACCGCTGAGGCACTATGCGGAGGCTCATCTGCTTTTGGAGCCGGGGGAGCCGGGGAGCGGCATAGAGATAGATAACGCCTGCCCGGTGGATATACTTTCCGTGAACTACCAGAAGCAGGTGGTGAATGTGCTGGAGCGGGCCAGGCTCAAGGGCGTACTCACGGGGGCGCCCCTTACGGATGTAAAGATCACCCTGGTATCCGGCAAGAGCCACACCAAGCACACCGAGGGAGGCGATTTTTCACAGGCCTCCAGACGTGCGGTGCGACAGGGACTTATGAAGGCCGAAAGTGTGATTTTGGAGCCGGTTTTCGATCTGGTGCTTCGGGTGCCTCAGTCCATGGTGGGCAGAGCCATGACGGATCTGGAGAGGATGCACGGCAAGCTTTTGCCTCCTGAGATAGAAAACGACCAGGCCCTGCTTCGGGGACGGGTGCCTGTGGCCTGTATCACTGATTACGCCAGAGATGTGGCCTCATATACCGGCGGTCTGGGGGAGCTGACGCTGGATCCCGGCGGCTATGAGCCCTGCCACAATGCAGAAGAGGTGATCGAAAAGGCGGGTTATGATCCGGAAGCTGATATGAGAAACCCCACCGGATCCGTATTCTGCGCTCAGGGTGCGGGCTATGTGGTGCCCTGGTATGAGGTGGAGGAGATGATGCATATGCCCTGTGCCCTCAGTTCCGGGGAAGAGTCAGAGGACGAGGATGCCGCCATGCAGCGGATGGCACTGGCCCGGGCGGAGGCGGCAAGACGCAGCGCCGAGGCCATGGAGCCCAAGGGTTTTCGCGGCTACAGCGGGATGGAAAAAGAGCTGGAGGGCATTTTTGTCAGAGAGTTCGGGGAGATCAAAAGCTCCATCAAAAACCGCGACGTGGGAAAGCGGGAAAGAAACTACGACGATCCTGTGGAGCGGGAAAAGAGGGTGCGTGAGGCAAGAGAGGAATACAAGGCCGCCCACGGCAGCAGTTCCGAAAAGAAGCCGGCGGCAAAGCTGCCCCGCTTTACCATAATAGACGGATACAATGTGATATTTGTGGATAACGAGCTTAAAGACCTGGCAAAGGACGACCTCCATGCAGCCAGGACCAAGCTTTTGGACATAGTGGCCGACTATCAGGGATATGTGGGTGATGAGGTGATAGTGGTCTTTGATGCCTGGAGGAAAAAGGGAGGTACCGGAAGCTCCGAACGGTATGGAAGCCTCTATGTGGAGTTTACCAAAGAGGCCCAGACAGCTGATGCCTATATCGAGCGGGCCGTGCATGAGCTCATGCCGGGGGCCCACATCACTGTGGTCACCTCCGATGCGGCGGAGCAGGTGATAGTCTCAGGCTCCGGCGCCTATCGCATGTCCTCAAGGGAGTTTTTTGACGAAATAAAAAGGTTGAAAATGGGTTAGTATATGCTAATATTACAGCGTAGGCACAATAAGTATTAAGTGATGGATAATATGACGTTAAAGGAATTGGAGATAGGAAAGTCCGCCAGGATCAGTTCGGTGGGCGGCAGCGGTGCACTGCGACAGCATTTTCTGGACATGGGTGTGTTACCCGGGGCCAGGGTAAAGGTGATCAAATACGCTCCCATGGGCGATCCCGTGGAGATACGCATCCACGGATATGAGCTGACCCTGAGGATGGATGATGCGGCGCAGATAGGGATAGAGCCCCTGGAGGCAGCTGTCGAGGATCCGGCCAGAGGCGGCTCCCACAGGAAAAAGGAGCATCCGGGTCTCGGTGAGGGAGGCAAGTATCATCAAAAGGGTCACGAGCATCCCCTGCCTGAGGGCACCACACTTACCTTTGCCCTGGTGGGAAACCAGAACAGCGGAAAGACCACCCTTTTCAACCAGCTCACCGGCGCCAGGCAGCACGTAGGCAATTTTCCCGGTGTCACCGTGGACAGGAAGGACGGGGTCATTTTGGGTCGTGAGGATACGCTGATCACGGATCTGCCGGGCATCTATTCCATGTCTCCCTATTCCAGTGAGGAGTTGGTGTCCAGGGACTTCGTGCTAAACGAAAAGCCCAAGGGTGTGATAAATATCGTGGACGCCACCAATATCGAGAGAAATCTGTATCTGACCATGCAGCTTCTGGAGATGGATGTGCCGGTGGTAGTGGCCCTCAACATGATGGACGAGATGACGGAAAACGGGGGATCCGTGGACGTAAACGCCTTGGAGGAGCTTTTGGGCACTCCAGTGGTTCCCATTTCCGCAGCGAAAAAATTCGGCATCCATGAGCTGGTGGAGCATGCCATCCATGTGGCAAAGTATCAGGAGAAACCATCCCGCCAGGATTTTTGCGATATAAACGATCACGGTGGTGCCATCCACCGTTGTCTGCACGCGGTGATGCATCTCATCGAGGATCATGCAAAAAGAGCGGGTCTCCCCCTTCGTTTTGCTGCCAGCAAGCTCATCGAGGGAGATGAGAGGGTCATGGAGGCCCTGGGCCTGGAGCAAAATGAAAAGGAGCTTTTGGAGCATCTGACACTGCAGATGGAGCATGAGTGCGGCATGGACAAAAACGCCGCCATTGCCGACATGCGTTTTTCCTTTATTACAAAGGTATGCCGGGAGTGCGTTACTAAGCCTCAGGAAAACAAGGGCCGGGCCAAGTCCCAGAGGATCGATCGGATACTGACGGGAAAGTACACGGCGGTTCCCATTTTCATAGCCATAATGGGACTGGTGTGCTTTTTGACCTTTAATATGATAGGAGCCTGGCTGCAGGATCTGATGGCCATGGGTATAGAGGCGGTCACCGCCAGGCTGGATACGGTGCTTACCAACGGTGGAGTAAATTATGTGCTCCATGGGGTTATCATAGACGGTATATGCGAGGGGGTGGGCAGTGTACTCAGTTTTTTGCCCATCATCGTGACCATGTTCTTCTTTTTATCCATTATGGAGGATAGCGGATACATAGCCAGGGTGGCTTTTGTGATGGACAAGCTCTTGCGGCGCATCGGCCTGTCGGGACGCAGCATAGTACCCATGCTTATAGGCTTTGGCTGTACCGTGCCGGCGGTGATGTCATCCCGGACCCTGCCCAGTGAGCGGGACCGCAAGATGACCATACTGCTTACACCTTTTATGAGCTGTACTGCGAAGCTACCCATCTATGCGTTTTTCGTAGATGCATTTTTCCCGTCCCACAAGGCACTCATCATGATAGGACTATATGTGCTGGGTATCATAATGGGGATATTGGCTGCGCTGATATACAAGGCACATTTCAAGGGCGAGGCGGTGCCCTTTGTGATGGAGCTCCCCAACTATCGCATGCCGGGGGCAAAAAACGTGGGAATTTTGTTATGGGAAAAAACAAAGGACTTTTTGCAGAGGGCCTTTTCCGTGATACTGATAGCCACCATCATAGTCTGGTTCTTGAAAAGCTTTGATTTCAGGTTTAATATGGTAAATGATTCAAAGGATTCCATCCTGGCGCTTGTGGCGGGGGTATTGGCACCTTTGTTTGTACCCCTGGGACTGGGAGACTGGAGGATAGTGACCTCCCTGATCAGCGGGTTTATGGCAAAGGAAAGCGTGGTATCCGTTTTGGAGGTACTTTTCGGTGCTGAGGGCGGAGTGTCAGCAGCTCTAAGTTCCGTGGCAGCAGCCTCCCTTCTGGTATTTTCGCTGTTGTATACACCCTGCGTGGCGGCTATTGCCTCCATACGCAGTGAACTGGGTAACAAATATGCCGCATTTGTGGTGCTCTGGCAGTGCGTAATAGCCTGGGTGGCTGCTTTTGCAGTCAGGCTCATCGGGCTGGCAATGGGGTTAGGATGACTGCTATCCCGAGGGCCGGATCTTTTATGAGGAGGGTTTTATGGAAATGACATTGAGGTGGTACGGATCGAAGTTCGATACTGTAACACTTGAACAGATAAGACAGATCCCCGGAGTACACGGGGTCATTACCACGCTGTATGATACCGAGCCCGGCGAGGTCTGGAGCCGTGAGAGGATCAGGGCATTAAAGGATGAGGTAGAGGCAGCGGGGCTTCGGATCGCGGGTATCGAGAGTGTGAATGTCCACGAGGATATCAAGCTGGGCAAGTCCACCCGGGATCAGCTCATCGACAATTACATCGCCACCCTCAGAAATCTGGGGGAGGAAGATATTCACATGGTCTGCTACAACTTCATGCCGGTCTTTGACTGGACCAGGACGGAGCTGGCCCGCAGGCGGCCTGACGGATCCACGGTTTTGGCCTATACCCAAAAGGCGGTGGACGATCTGGTGCCGGAGGACATGTTCGCATCCATATCCGGGGATATGAACGGCAGCGTCATGCCAGGGTGGGAACCGCAGAGATTGGCGCATGTAAAGGAGCTTTTCGAGGAGTACCGGGGAGTGACTGAGGAGGATCTTTTTGCAAATCTTAAGTATTTCCTGGAGCGGATCATGCCGGTATGCAACGAATATGATATAAATATGGCCATACATCCGGATGATCCGGCCTGGAGTGTCTTCGGACTGCCCAGGATCATTGTGAATCTGGAGAATATTCAGAGGATGATGAAAATGGTGGATGATCCCCACAACGGCGTTACCTTCTGCGCCGGTTCATATGGTACCAATCCCAAAAACGATCTGCCGGGGATGATCAGGGCACTGAAGGGACGCATCCACTTTGCCCATGTGAGGAATCTGAAATTCAATAAATTTGACAATGAGGGGAATCCCATTGATTTTGAGGAATCGGCCCATCTGTCGTCTGACGGGTCCTTTGATCTGTATGAGATAGTAAAGGCCCTTTATGATATAGGATTTGAGGGGCCCATCAGGCCGGATCACGGACGTATGATCTGGGGTGAGGTGGCCATGCCGGGGTACGGGCTTTATGACAGGGCCCTGGGAGCGGCGTATATCAACGGGTTATGGGAAGCCGTAGAGAAAGCTTCTTCGTCGCTACGCTCCTCAGAATGACATGTCATCCTGAGCGCAGCGGGATCCAAGTGTCATCCCGAGCGCAGCGAAGGATCTATAGAAAAGAGGTGTTGTTATGGATTATTCGATAGATATCAGGGACAAGGTAGTAGTGATCACCGGTGCAGGAGGTGTGCTCTGCGGTGAATTCGCAAAGCTTCTGGCAGAGCAGGGATCCAGGGTGGCCCTGTTGGATCTAAACGAGGAGGCTGCAAAAGCCAAGGCTGAAGAGATACGTGCAGCAGGCGGTGTAGCGGAGGGCTATGCCTGCAACGTGCTGGAAAAGGAGAGCCTGAAGGCGGCCCACGAAGCAGTAAAAAAAGATCTGGGTACCTGTGACATCCTTTTAAACGGAGCAGGGGGCAACAATCCCAGAGCCACCACTACCAACGAATATTACAAGGCCGGAGATGAGGAGATCGACGGGCTGGTGTCCTTTTTCGATCTGGATCAGAAGGGAGTGGAGTTCGTATTCAATCTGAACTTTATCGGTACCCTGCTTCCCACCCAGGAGTTTGCGGTGGACATGATAGGGAAAAAGGACTGCTCCATCATCAATATCTCATCCATGAACGCATATACGCCTCTTACGAAGATCCCCGCCTACAGCGGAGCCAAGGCAGCTATCTCCAATTTCACACAGTGGCTGGCGGTGCATTTTTCAAAGGAGGGCATAAGGGTAAACGCCATAGCCCCGGGCTTTTTCTCAACAAAACAGAACGCTGCTCTTTTGTTCAACGAGGACGGTACACCTACCGCCCGTACGGAAAAGATACTGGCGGCAACCCCCATGGGTCGCTTTGGTGAACCGGAGGAGCTCAACGGTACCCTTTTATATCTTTTGAATCCAAAGATGTCCGGGTTCGTAACCGGTGTTGTCATCCCTATAGATGGTGGTTTTTCAGCATATTCTGGGGTCTGATGTCATCCTGAGCAAAGCGGGACCAAGTGTCATCCTGAGCGAAGCGAAGGATCTTTATGGAAAGGAATCGGGTATGAAAAGCTTTCTTGGTGAGGACTTTTTACTGAACAGCGATACCGCCAGGACGCTGTATCATGAGCATGCCGAGGGTATGCCCATAATCGACTATCATAACCATCTGGATCCCCGGGCCATATACGAGGACGTGAGGTTTGACAACATCACCGAGCTGTGGCTGGGAGGCGATCATTACAAATGGAGGGCCATGCGTTCAAACGGTATCCGGGAGGATTATGTGACGGGGACTTGGCCGGATCCCTTTGAGAGATTTGCGGCCTGGGCCGGGACTGTACCCAGGCTTTTCGGGAATCCCCTGTATCACTGGACTGCCCTGGAGCTTTTGAGGTTCTTTGATATAGATACGCCCCTGAGTGAGGACAATGCCAGGGAGATATATGACGCCTGCAATGAGAGACTCCATACACCCGAGTTTTCCGTCAGGAACCTCATCGTCAAAATGAATGTGAAGGAGCTTTGTACAACGGACGATCCGGTATCGGACCTGAAGTTCCACAGGCTTTTGCACCAGCAGGAGGACCGGTTCAAGGTGAGACCCACCTTCCGCCCGGATAGGGCCATGAACCTGCTGCGAGAGGATTACAGGTATTATATCGATGAGCTGTCCCTGGTGTCGGAGCTTCGGATCAACAACTACGAGGATCTGGTGAAGGCTCTGACCCTGAGGCTTGACTATTTCTGTGAGAACGGCTGCCGCATTGCGGACCTGAGCCTGGAAGGCGGCATATACATGGAGGCTTCCGAGCTGGAGGTGCATCGTATCTTTGAGCACAGACTCATCGACGGGTCGCTTTTGCCGGAGCAGGAGCTGAAGTTCAAGAGCAGGCTGCTCATCGACCTGGCCCGGGAATACAGGAAGAGGGATATGGTGATGCAGCTTCACATCGGAGCCATGAGGAACAACAATCCCCGGATGTACGAGCGACTGGGTCCCGATGCGGGCTTTGATTCCCAGGATGATATGAACTACGCCGGGCAGCTTTCTGAGCTTTTGGGTATCATGGATGAGAGTTATGCCCTGCCCAAGACCATTTTGTACTGTCTGAATCCAAAGGATTTTGAGATGCTGGCTTCTCTGATGGGCAATTTCCAGGACGGCACCCATCCCGGCAAACTGCAGCTGGGTCCCGCATGGTGGTTCAACGACCACAAGAGGGGCATGATAAAACAGATGGAGACCCTCTGCGACTATGGCGTTTTTGCAGGCTTTGTGGGGATGCTGACGGATTCACGGAGCTTTCTGTCATTTTCCAGACACGAGTATTTCAGAAGGATCCTGTGTGATTTTGTGGGGGATGCCGTGGAAAGAGGGGAGTATCCTGCGGATATGGGATTTTTAGGGCAGATGATCGAGGATATTTGCTATAAAAATATTAAGAGCTACATGAATTTATAAGATTCTTCGCTACGCTCAGAATGACAACGGGAATCTCATTGAATTTATACTAAATTCAATGAGCATAGATTCTTCGCTGCGCTCAGAATGACAACGGAAAAAGGTGCTAAAAATGACAACGGGAGAGTATTACCATGAATGAGATATTGGAAAAACTGGGCAGGATCGGCATTGTGCCGGTGGTGGCCCTGGATGATGCAAAGGATGCCGAGCCCCTGGGTGAGGCCCTGATGGTGGGCGGCCTGCCCTGTGCAGAGATCACCTTTCGTACGGATGCGGCAGAGGAGTCCATCAGAAAAATGAGCCGGGCCTTCCCGGAGATGACTGTGGGAGCCGGAACCGTGCTCTCCACGGATCAGGTGGACAGAGCCGTGGCGGCGGGAGCTCAGTTTATAGTATCCCCCGGCACCAATCCCGAGGTGGTGAGGTATTGTGTGGACAGGGGTGTCCCCATCACGCCGGGGATAGTCACTCCCTCCGAGATAGAGCTGGCCCTTTCCTGTGGTGTGGACATAGTGAAGTTTTTCCCTGCCGAGGCAGCAGGGGGACTGTCCATGATAAAGGCCATGGCCGCACCCTACGTGAATGTCCGCTTCATGCCTACGGGAGGCATCAGTCCGGCAAACGTGCGCGATTACTTGAGGTATGACAGGATCTTTGCCTGCGGCGGCACATGGATGGTGAAAAAGGACCTGATAAACGAAGGCAGATTTGATGAGATAAAGCGGCTGAGCCGAGAGGCCGCGGATATAGTTTCGGAGATCAGATAATGCAAGAGTCTTATGAGACAAAGCAACTGTATATGAAGAGGCTGACCAGGGCGGATGCCCATATGGTATGCAGCTTTTATGCGAAAAATGCCAGGGAGTTTGCGCTGTACGAGCCTCTGACCTACGACAACGCTTGCAACATCAATTATCATCAGACCATGCTGGAGTATGAAGAGGAGTACTTTAAGGAAAATGAGATGTGCAGGTATTACCTCTTTGAAAAGAATAATCCATTTGAGACCGTGGGCACAGTAAGCTTTCGCAATATCTCACTGAGCTACTACAAGTGTGCCACCCTGGGCTATAAGATAGACAAGGATCACAGACGCAGGGGCTATGCCGAGGAATCCATAAAGCGGGGGATGCAGATCATGGATGAGGAGTTGCACCTCCACCGGATCGAGGCCACGGTCATGCCGGTAAACATCGGATCCATGAACCTCCTCGAAAAGGTGGGCTTCGAGCGGGAAGGCCTCATGAGAGACAAGTTCAAGCTAAATGGCGTATGGGAGGACCACTATCTCTATGCCTTCATAATGCCCTGGAACAAGTGATCACAGATCCATCCCGCGTATCTCCACATATTTCACATGCTTGCGGAACACATTCCGGTAGTATTTCATCTCATGCTCGGTGGGCTCACGCAGCCCGAATACCAGCACGGAATCGGAATTGACAAAGGGCTGGATATACAGCTTTTTGATACCGGACAGCTCCCGGGACATGGCCTCGGCACTGTTGGTGTCCAAAAGATCCGGCACTATGGTGGTCCGCACTTCGTAGTCAATATGAGCAGGAGCCTTTTTTAAAAACTCCAGGCATTTTACATAGGAATCGGTGTATTTTTTGATAGACGTGTCCGTGGTCTTTTTGGGCATTACATCCTTGTAGAGACCGGCGGGCATTTTTGCATCCAGAGCGATATAATCCAAAAGGTGCTCGTCCACAAGCCGGGACACAAGCTCAAAATTGGTGCCGTTGGTATCCAGCTTTATGAGCATGCCCAGCTCCTTCACCTTTTTGCAGAAGTCATAAAGATCCTCCTGCAGGGTGGGCTCGCCTCCGGTGATCACCAGGCCCTCGATCTTGCCCTTTTTTTCCTTCAGATGTGTAAGCACCTCCTCCTCCGGGATCTCCGGAGTCTTGTGGGAGGGACGTATGAGCTCGCTGTTGTGACAGTAGGGGCAGGCAAAATTGCAGCCTCCGGTGAAAACGATGGATGCGATGTGTTCGGGATAATCTAAGAGAGTGGTCTTTTGAAATCCTAAAATCTTCATCAAACTATTTCCTTTACATAAAAAAAGTGGTACGATTATATGGCAGTGCCACGTAAACGGATTATAACAGATTATAGGGGGATTTCCAATATGGGATTCAGAGAAGCACGAGCAGAAAAAAAGGAGATAAAACTCAATGAAAAATATATGAAAATGGCCATAAGGGAGGCTTCCAGAGCCGGAAAGGGCAGTGAGGTTCCCATCGGCTGTGTCATCGTCCACGATGGCAAGGTCATTGCCAAAGCCCACAACAGGCGCAACAAGGACAAGTCAGTACTTTCCCATGCAGAGCTTTTGGCTATCAGCGAGGCCTGCGGCAGGATGAAGGACTGGCGGCTGGAGGAGTGCACCATGTACATCACCCTTGAGCCCTGCCAGATGTGTGCCGGAGCCATAGTTCAGGCCCGTATTCCCAAGGTAGTCATCGGTGCCATGAATCCCAAGGCAGGATGTGCAGGCAGTATCATAAATCTCTTACAGATGGATCGCTTCAATCATCAGGTTGAGATCCAGACAGGCGTATGTGTTGAGGAGTGCTCAGCCCTTTTATCAGACTTCTTTGCCAGACTTCGTGAGGAGAAAAAGCAGTATCGCGAGGAAATCGCCAGTGAGATGATCACTGACAGTGAGGAATGATTATGGAAGAAACAAAAAAGAGAGGGATACTTTTTAAAGTAGTCTTTATTATCGTGGCAGTGGCTTACGCCGCTGTCATCGAGCTTTCTAAGAACACTCTTGTCGGCTGGCTTTTAGCGGCATTGGTCCTGACCGCCTTTTTTTTGATCAGACCCTTTATGATGGGAAAAAAGTGGTATGTCAGACTGTGCTCGTGGATAGTGCTGGCCGTACTTTTATTAACGGTATTTCAGCTGTCCTATCCGCCCTATAAGCAGGTGCCGGCTGTCAGTGTAAGGGATCCGGAGGTGACGGATGTGGTCACCGTGACAGAGGGAGACCTGACTGGCGTATATAATGGGGACAAGTCAGTGGAGGTCTATGCAGGCATACCCTTTGCCAAGCCCCCGGTGGGTGAGCTTCGCTGGAAGGAGACAGAAGCCCCCGAGCCCTGGGAGGGTGTGAGAGCCTGCGATACCTTTGCTCCCAAGTCCATGCAGCAGGAGAACTCCACTCTGTGGGACACCCTGGTGATGGCCTATATCTACAATGACATCCATCTTTTCAATCCCAGGGACAACTACCGCGAGGCCATGAGCGAGGACTCCCTGTATCTGAACGTATGGAAGCCCGCCGGAGATATTTCGGATGCACCGGTTCTGGTGTTCATCCATGGCGGTTCACTCAAGACGGGAAATTCCTTTTATGATCAGTACAATGGTGAGGCCTATGCCAAGAGGGGCATAGTGTTTGTATCCATCACCTATCGTCTCAATGTTTTCGGCTACTATGCCAACGAGGAGCTGGCAGCGGAGTCCCCCAACGGGACCACCGGAAACTACGGCCTGCTGGATCAGATCCAGGCATTGAAATGGGTAAATGAGAATATCGCAGCCTTTGGCGGTGACGCATCGAATATCACCATAGCCGGTGAGTCGGCAGGCGCATCCTCGGTCAATGCTCTTTGCGTATCCCCTCTTTCCAAGGGACTTTTCAGACGTGCAGTGGCAGAAAGCAGCGGTATAGTGGCCCACGAGCCCTATCATACCTTCCGCTACATGGACGATGCCCTTGCCATGGGACAGGATGTGATGAAGGAATTCAGGAAGAACTCCGTTGCCCAGCTGCGTGAGGTTCCGGCAGAAAAGCTGGTCAAAACTAATTATTCCCACGACGCCATGACGGTGGACGGATATGCCATTACCGAGCAGCCCTATCTGACCTATGAGAGGGGAGCTAACCATGAGGAGGCCCTGCTTTCGGGATACAACGCCACCGAGGCGGATGTCTTTACCATCATGGGTACCGATGTGGATGCGGAAAACTATTCCGGGCTCATAGGCAAATACTTTGACGGACATACATCTGAGGTGGTGAAGCTCTATCCTGTTGACGAGAAAAACGCCAAGGCGCAGTACAACGACGTCATGGGCGGCATGTGGTTTGCCTACAGTCACTACACCTGGTCACGCTATATGGCCAGAGAGGGACGGCCTGTGTATGAGTATTACTTTACCAAGGCCAACAAGGGGCTGTCCACCAACCATGCAGGAGAGCTGCCCTATTTTTACGGCAATCTGGACACCATGAAGCAAAACTACAAGGATCGTGATTATGAGCTTTCCGATGAGATCATGGGATACATAGTCAATTTCTGTAAAAACGGGGATCCCAACGGGGCCGGGCTTCCGGGCTGGCCCGATTTCTCCCAGGACGAGACTCTGGTACTGGAGCTGGGGGAGGACGTGAGGATGGTTACGGATCCCTATCTCAAGCTGTATGCGATCATAGACGAGGTACAGGGTTACGGTAAATAATTGACACAAAGATGTAAATAATTATAGGAGGTTACTTAAAAATGGCAACAGAGAGTATGAAGGATTATGAGCATGAGCTCAATGCATCCATGAAAAGCTACGAGGAGGGTGACATCGTAATGGGCACCATCATCGGCATCAGTGATGACGAGGTGACCATCGATCTGGACTCCTACGCACCGGGCATCGTAAAGCATGATGAGATGTCCAACGAGCCGGGCTTTTCCGCAACTGAGCGTTTCAAGTATGGTCAGCGTGTCAGAGCCAAGGTGGTTAAAAATGACGACGGCAAGGGCAATATACTTTTATCCTTCAAGGAAGCAGAAGACACACTTTCCTGGGATCATCTGGAGAGTAAAAAGGAAAGCAACGAGATCGTGACCGTCAAGGTCCGTGAGGCTGTAAAGGGCGGCGTGGTCGCATACGTGGAGGGCATCAGAGGCTTTATCCCCGCATCGCAGATATCCGCCGACTACGTGGAGGACCTGCAGTCAGTGGTAGGCAGGGACCTGGCAGTGGTGGTGACTGAGGTCAACCGTGAAAAGCACAAGCTGGTCATGTCCGGAAAGACCGTGGACCTGGAGAGACGCCGTGAGGAGCGTGAGCACAAGATCAACATGATGGTACCCGGCAGCATCGTAAAGGGCAAGGTGGAGTCCATCCAGTCCTACGGTGCATTTGTGGATCTGGGAGGCGGCATCAGCGGTCTCATCCATATTTCACAGGTTGCCATGAAGCGCGTAGGCTCCGTAGAGGAGGTGCTCCATGTGGGCGATGAGGTCACTGCGAAGATCCTCAACACAGACAACGGCAAAGTATCTCTTTCCATCAGGGCCATTGAGGAGGACGAGGCTCCCGTACGTGCAGCTGAGGAGGAGAGACAGCAGCAGGAGGAACTTGAGAAGTATTCCGATAATGTGGAGATCGGTACTTCTCTGGGAGATATTTTAAAGAATATAAAGTTGTAAATTATGCAGTACAGGACAAATCCCAAAAACGGTTCCCAGCTTTCGGTGCTGGGATACGGATGCATGAGGTATACCAGAAGCGGAGGACAGATCGACCAGAAAAAGGCCAACGAGGAGATGAAGCGGGCTCTGGATCTGGGGGTGAACTACTTTGACACAGCCTATGTGTACAACGGCTGCGAGGTGGCCCTGGGCAACTTCATCAAGGAGTACGATTGCAGGGACAGGGTGAACATCGCCACCAAGCTGCCCCAGTACCGTGTGACAAAGCCGGAGGAGTTCGATTCATACTTTGAGGAGGAGCTTCGGAGACTGCAGACGGATCATGTGGAGTATTATCTTTTGCACATGCTAAACGACGCCAAGTCTTTTCAGCGCCTGTGTGGCCTGGGACTTTTGGACTGGGTGAAGGGTAAAAAGGAAAGCGGCGCCATTAAAAATATCGGCTTTTCCTTCCACGGCGGTACCCAGGCTTTCAGGGATCTCATCGACGCCTACGACTGGGACTTTTGCCAGATCCAGTTTAATTACATGGACGAGCATGCCCAGGCGGGTATCGATGGCCTGAGGTACGCTCATGAAAAGGGGCTTCCGGTGATAATCATGGAGCCTCTCAGGGGGGGACGTCTGGTGAACGCACTGCCCCAGGGGGCCCTGGATGAATTTGACAAAATGCCGGTAAAGCGCTCACCTGCCGACTGGGGACTCAGATGGATATGGAACCATCCGGAGGTATCGGTGGTGCTTTCGGGGATGAACGATATAGCCCAGGTGGAGGAAAACTGCCGCATAGCATCGGAGGCTACTGCAGACAGTCTTTCAGATGATGAACTGGCCCTCTATGACAGAGTGCTTGCGGAGATCAACGCCAAGGTAAAGGTGGGCTGCACCGGCTGCGCATACTGTCAGCCCTGCCCCAAGGGAGTGGATATTCCCAACTGCTTCTCCACCTACAACGCCAGCTATACGGATAATTATATGAATTCTTTCAGGGAATACTTTATGATGACGACCCTGAGAAAGGCGAGATCCAACGCCGGGCTGTGCATTAAATGCGGCAAGTGTGAGACGGTGTGCCCTCAGCACATACATATCAGGGATGAGCTGGATAATGTAAAGCGACGCTTTGAGAATCCCTTCTACAAGATCGGGGCTGCGGCATCAAAGCTCATGTATAAATACTGATCGATTGGCAGTTCATGGTTCGCTGTCGACCTGAAAAAGGATCGGCTACGTGAGCACATGAACTGCTTTTTTTTGTTGACATAAGGGGATTAAACTAATAGAATGTATCTTACTGGGCAGCCGGGGTGGTAGCGGTACCTTATATCCAGCAATCCGCTATAGCTGGGGTGATGCTCTGCAGAGGATTTAGGGGTCGGTGCCGGCCATGATAAGTGGCGTTGATATCCGGGTCTTGCGCGACGGGTGCCTGTGAACCGTGTCAGGTTAGGAATAAAGCAGCACTAAGCAGGATTTCACGTGTGCCGTGAGGGTGCCTGGGTTGAGTTAACTGTTGTGGTATCGACCGGTCCCGTTCTTTCGAAGCAGAGCGCCCGGTTTTTTATTGGATATTTTTGGCGTAGCCGATGGAGATGTAGCCGGAGATCACGGCCTCCAGATCGGTGCCGGGCTCGCCTTTGCAGTCACGGATGCCCTCTACCATATATCTGACGCCGCTGTTTTCAAGATCCTCGATGGCATTATAGATATCGCGGAATACCATGCCGCAGGAAACGGTGCGGTCACGAAGGATGCCCCTGTATTCCGACAGGGGACAGCCCGGAAAGTTCACATTTATTATCTGACGCGGACGTGTCTCATATCCCAATACTTCAGTAATGATCTCTTTCAGATACTTATCAGTCACCTCGTGGATGCCGCTGCCTCCCTCGGAGACGGCTATTGCCCGGTATCCCTGGAACTCTGCCTCAAAGGCTGCACCACAGGTGGCAGAATACTGTATGTCCGAAGCTACGTTATATCCGAAATTGATGCCGGATAGAACCAGATCCGGCCGGGAATCCATGACGCTGAGTCCGCCCACGCGAACACAGTCCCCGGGCATGCCGCTGCAGGTAAAGGCGCGAACACCATCAACAGGGAAGTCATGGGGATAGATATCTATGTGGGTCCGGAGTGTGATACAGTGTGAGGCGGCACTCCTCTCGCTCTCGGGAGCTATAACCCACACCTCGCCAAAGTCCCTGGCACATTCTGCCAGCCTTATGAGACCCTCTGAATTTATTCCATCATCATTTGTAACTAAAATTTTCATAACAGTGTCATAATAGGGGTTAAGGTTATTTCTGTCAACCAAAATCCCACTTTAATTTTGGTTCGATATTGAGTATACTGAAATCCAGAGATTAAAGATTCTTCGGGCTGCGCCCTCAGAATGACAGGGAGGCTGCGCCCTCAGAATGAAAAGGAGGGCTGTACCATCAGATCGAGTGAGGATTTACTCTTTTTGTCATCCTGAGCGAAGCGAAGGATCTTATAAGGGGAAGGATATATGGGAGAAATATTCGATACACCGTGTGGTCAGATAATGGGTGACAGGCTGGAGGGATATCTGTTTTTCAGGGGGATCCCCTTTGCCGAGACCGAGAGATTTACTGAGCCAAAGGTCATAAAAAGCTGGGAGGACACCTTTGACGCTACTGTGGGGGAGACGGACTGCTACCAGCTATCCGCCTTTGAGGACGAGGGGGACGCCTTTTACGCCAGGGAGTTCCGTTCCGATCGGATCTCGCCCAATTATGCCGACAGCCCCATGACCCTTAATATCATAACCCCCGGCATGGAGGGCAGCCGCCCGGTGCTTTTATTTGTCCATGGCGGTTCCTTTGAAACGGGCACAGTGGGAGAAGCTCCCTATGGCACCAGCGTGGAGTACGCGAAAAGAGATGTGGTGCTGGTGTCCACAGGCTACCGGCTCAATGTCTTCGGCCTTTTTGGCGGGGAAAACTACGGCCTTATGGATATTCTGGCAGCAGTGGAATGGGTCCGGGAGAATATATCCTCCTATGGCGGTGATCCGGACAACATCACCATTATGGGTCAGTCTGCAGGGGCCATGTCTGTCATGGACCTTTTGTGTTCCGGTATGCTTTCGGGCAAGGTGACCCATGCCATTATGATGTCGGGGGCGGGAGTGGTACCGCGGATAGCGGCGCCTCTGACAAAAGCGGAGGTTTCAGATTTTTGGGAAAAGGTGAATGAAGCCGCAGGTGGCGATGCTAAAAATGCAGACCCCGAGGTGCTTTGGCGGGCGTGGAAGAACGTCAAGGATCAGGATAAGCTGCTTACGGGCTTTAAGCACACCCAGCCCACCATTGACGGCAGGATCAATAAAAAAAGCCAAAAGGAAGCGGTACGAAGCGGAGACATACTGGATGTACCCATGATGATAGGCATCACCTCACAGGATATGCTTCCCATCATGATATATCCCATGGCATTAAAGCTGGCACTGGCCTGTGCAGAAAAAGGGCACGCTCCTGTGTATGCTTATCTATTTGACCATGTGCTTCCGGGCAACTCTTACAGGGCCTTCCACGCATCGGATCTGTGGTATATGTTCGGCAACATGGAAAAAAGCTGGCGGCCCTTTGAGGAGTTTGATAAAAAGCTTTGTGCAACCATGATCGACAATGTGGCTGCCTTTTGTAATACGGGTAAGCCCCACGATACAGCCTGGCTTCCCATCAGTAAAAACCAGAAGTCCTTCCGGCATTTTGACGGAGTATCGGAGGGGATGGCTACGCCAAAATATTGTAAAAAGAAGATGTTTGAGACCATGTTCAAGGATCCGGGTCCGGCCTGATAAGGAGACATATATGTTTTTCGTGATATTTGTGGTGGCGATGATATTTTCCGCCGTTGGTTTTAAAAAGTATATCTGGTTCATATCCATCGGTTACGGTTTTGCCATAGCGGGCATCGGAGGGGCGCTTCTCATTTCTTTCAGGGAGGGGCTGTCCCTTTGGACGGCGCTTTATTGCGTGCTGTTTTTGATCTACGGCGTACGCCTCGGCGGATATCTGGCCTATCGGGAGACCGACCGCACCACTTACAACAAAAAAATGAAGGGCGAGATCAAGGAGAGTGACGACGTGTCTTTCATTACAAAGCTGTTGATCTGGGTGTTTGCGGCGCTTTTATATGCATGCGAGTCCGCGCCCCTTCTCTTCAGGCTTCAGACCGGCCATGGTACGGATGTGTTTTTGGTGATCGGAGTGATCCTGTCGGCAGCAGGCATAGTGGTTGAAACCCTTTCCGACGTTCAAAAGCAGCAGGCAAAAAGGGTGGCGCCCGACAGTTTTGTGAGCACCGGCCTTTTTTCCCTGGTCAGGTGTCCCAATTATCTGGGAGAGCTTATGATGTGGACCGGGGTTTTTATTTCCGGTCTGTCGGTGTATAATGGTCTGGTCATGTGGTTGGTGGCTCTGGCGGGGTATATCGGCATAGTATATGTCATGTTTTCAGGGGCCAGGAGGCTGGAGCTGAGTCAGGAGCATACCTACGGACAGGACCCTGCCTACAGGGAGTACGTGAAAAAGACACCCATAATGATACCGTTTATTCCGCTTTACAGCGTCATGAAATACAAGTGGCTTATCGCATAGGGAGCTTAGGATGAAGCAGAACAAAACACTATTTTGGATCCTGATATGGACCCTGGGGCTGGCGGGACAGCTCTGCTGGAACATGGAAAACCAATGGTTCAACACCTTTGTCTACGCCAAGATCGCCAAGGATCCCACCATCATCTCATGGATGCTGGCAGTATCGGCTACGGCCACCACTGTTTCCACCTTTCTTTTCGGGTGCGTGTCTGACCGTATGGGCAGCAGAAAAAAGATGGTGTCCTGGGGATACATCCTGTGGGGGATCTTTACCATAGCATTCGGACTGACCCAGTATATGGGAGGTGCCGGCGAGGGGACCGTGTATTTCGGGCTTGCATTTACTGTGGTGGCAGCAGACGCCATCATGAGCTTTTTCGGTTCCATGGGTAACGACATCGGCTTCAATGCCTGGATCAATGATAATATGGACACGGATAACAGGGGTCAGCTGGGGGCGGCTCTTGCGGTTCAGCCGGTGATCGGCACCATAGTGGGTACGGTGGCAGGCGGACTTTTGGTGGGAGCCGACGACAATTATATGAGGCTATTTATCGTGATTGGTCTGGCGGTCATCCTTTTGGGTGTGGTATCCATGTTTGCCATGGAGGATTCGCCGCAGCTTGTTCCCTCAAAAAAGGGCACCTTCTCGGAGCAGTTTTTCTCCATTTTGAATGTGAGCGAATACCTGAAGCACACCGAGCTGGTGTGGGTCAACCTGATGTTTGCGGTGTTTTTCATATCCTTTAATACCTATTTCACCCATCTGGGGAATTTCATGATCTACTATCTGGGATTTACTCCGGATACCATGGGTATCATCGAGGGCATAGGACTGATACTGGCCATGTTTGCCACTATCCCCGCCATCAGGATGATCCGGGGAGACCGCATGACAATGCTTATAGTTCTGGCGGTGATACTGAACATGATCGGGCTTATCATGGTGGTGATCTTTGTAAGCCCCGAGACCGTGGATACGTCCACGATCTTCAATCCCGTTTTCATGCTGGCAATACTTTTGATCGGGGTAGGGTATATCCTGTTTTTGCAGACCATCACGGTATGGTCAAAACAGCTGTATCCTGAGGATGCCAGAGGACAGTTTGAGGGGATCAGGATCATTTTCTTCGTATTGATCCCCATGGTGGTGGCACCCCTTATTTCCAACCCCATCATAAAACAAAGCGGGGAGTATGTGGATGAGTACGGCTTTACGGCGTATCTTCCTACTAATACGGTATTTTTGGCGGGAGCCATATTGGTGCCCCTGACACTGATACCACTTTATTTTGCAAACAGAGAACATAAAAAGGCTACAATGTGACCGGGAGGAGAGAATGAGCGGCAAGGTTGGAGCAGGAAAGGTAGTAATTATAAGCGCCACGGACAGTTTTTTGGCTCAGAGTCTGATCAACAAGCTGGAGTCTGTGGGTATCAGACCGGCGTTTTCCCATGCGGATATTGAGGAGATCAAGGGCTATGCCGAGACCATTGAGCTGGTGGTACTTTTCATGAGCGAGGAGCTGGGGGAGACCCCGGAGACCCTGGTGTATCTGAAGGATGTGGTCCAGGAAAAGGAGCTGGGGCTGGTGCTTATCGGGGATGCCGAGCAGTATGACCTGATCAAAAAGTCCATTCCAGAGCAGGAGGTTACGGAGTTTTTCGAGAGACCTCTGGATATCGACAAACTGATCAGGACAGTGAGCACTTATCTGGATGAGAACACGGGAGAAAAGAGAAAAAAGTCGGTGCTCATCGTGGATGATGATATCACCTACATGAGGACGGTATATGAATGGCTGAAGGGAAGCTACCATGTGGGCATGGCTGCCAACGGAGTCCAGGCCATAAGCTATCTGGCGAAGAACAAGGCGGATCTGGTGCTTTTGGATTACGAGATGCCCATAGCCAACGGGCCGCAGGTTTTGTCCATGCTTAAAAATGATTCAGAGACGGGACAGATACCCGTGATGTTTTTGACCGGACACGGTGACAAGGAGAGTGTGATGTCGGTCATCGAGCTAAAGCCCGTGGACTATCTGCTCAAGACAATAGACAAGAATACCCTGCTGGAAAAGCTGGATACATTTTTCAAAAAACAAAAACACGTCATATAGCCACATCTACGGTGGGCAGGCCGGATACTTCGGCTGCCGGTGCGCCGGGGGTATATGTGATGCCCGACAGGGCGGGTGAGGATGCAGTCATACCGACTGCCGCACCCGCCTTTGCTTTTTCCATATCCTGCTGGTATTTTTCGAATATGGCCTTTAGGTATTCCATATCCGCTTTGGTCATATCCTTTTCTTCAGAACTGCGATGCCTGGTGCGGAGCTCTTTTAAGCTCTCCTCGTCCATGTGGGGATCCACCGCCTCCAGCATACCCAGGTTTTCCATCACCTGATCCAGCATCTCGTATGCCTCATCGAAGTCCTCCATCATCTGAGAGGACAGATCTTCAAGGGATATTTCTTCCAGAGAAAACTCTTCCATTTCAGGGGTGTCTTTGAAGAATTCATTATAGGCGTCCTGAAGGGCGGACAGTTCCATTTCATCCACCTGTTCATAGGCTTCATCTACTACGTTCTCGGCCTGTGACACCAGGTCGGTTGTGGTGGCACCATCTGAAGAAGGTGCCTTTTCGGGTTTCTCATCCTGTTTTATGGCGCTTTCTATCATCTCCTCTGTTTCCAGATGACGTTTTTTCTTTTTGGCGGTGCGCTCCATGGACTTGGCGTGATTGAGCGCAGCGTAGATCTCCGCCTTTTCGTCAGTATCTGAGGCATTTGCCATCTTGCGCCGCAGGGACAAAACCTGCCGCTTTGCCTTTATGGCGGCCTGGCCGGCGGTGCTGGAGGTCTTTGCCTGACGTATCATGGATGAGATATCCCGGTAGCTGTACTCCAGATGCTTTTTTATCTTTTTGTCTTCTGTGGTGGACTTGGCCTGGGACAGCTTTAAAAAGCCTTCGGATTTATCGATGGCGGTGGCCTTAAAGGTGTTCTGCTGACGTTTTGCGTTTATCTGTCTTTTGTGGAGTTCCTCGGCAGACAGTCCGGCGTTGTCGTAGCTGTGGACCGAAACGGCAGAGCTCTTTTTATCCAGGTCACGAAGCAGTTTATTTCGCTCATCGGCCTGCTTCTGTACGGCTTTAGTCTTGCGTGAAATAAAGGACGATCGGGCAGAAGACCCACTTTCAGAGGGAGAATTATAAAGATGATTAACGGTATTTGTGAAATTTGCGGAAAATCCAACCGTTTTCATGTGTTCACCCTCCGTGGTTACATAAGATCAATCCGTTGATCTTTTGGGGTTGCGAAGAAGAGGGTATAAATACCCTCATAGGTTATATCGGTATGAAAAGGGGGAATGTTTATACATTTCCTGCGTGAACATATTTCAGATGACGGTGGGCAACCTCACACAGATCATATATCAGGCCCACATCCGTAGGGGCTCTGTCCGTCATGTTAAAACGAGGGAAAAACCTGGTGATATGAAGGGGGATGTCCGTGCCGCATTTTGCGCCCACTTCTTTCAGCCAGGAGGCCAGGCTCTCCATCTCCTGAGGACTGTCGTTTTCCCCGGGGATGATAAGACAGGTCGCCTCCACATGACAGCCATACTCCGCCGCCCGGGCGATAAAGTCCATGGTCATCTGTCTGCTGCCGTGGATAAGATTATCGTAAAAATCATCATTGAAAGCCTTCAGATCCACATTCATGGCATCGATCACAGGAAGCAGCTCATCCTCCACCTCACGGGTGGCGGTGCCGTTGGTCACAAGTACTGTGTGCATGCCCTTACCTTTGACCTCGCGGGCAGCATCGCGAACATACTCATACCCCACCAGAGGCTCGTTGTAGGTAAAGGCCACGCCGATATTTCCACGGGTCTTTTCCTGAAGCGCGAGTAAAGCCAGCTCATCCGGCGCCATGTATCTGGTGTGCCTGGATGACTCCTCATCCTCTGCCATCATCCTGGAAGTGTCGGAATAGGATATGTCGCTGTTCTGGCAAAAAGGGCAGCGCAGATTGCATCCGTAGGAGCCCACAGATAGGATGAAACTGCCGGGATGAAAATGATACAGAGGCTTTTTTTCAATGGGGTCCAGGGCCAGGGCCGTAAGCTTGCCGTAGTTGTCGCATACCACCCCGGTGTCCGTACCTCTCCTGGCAAGGCACAGCCCTAGCTGGCCCTCATTTAATCTGCAATGATGAAAACAGACCTTGCACTCCGGCATCTCATCAGAACCCCAAAGACTCGCCCACCAGGATCACGTGCATGCGGTCAGCATGGCGAGAATAACGGGTGGTCATGAAATTGCAGCAGATGGTGTCGGGAGACAGGCAGTCTGCGCAGGAACCGGTCTTGGCACAGGGCGTGTTGAGACCAAAGCGCTGGGCGTTGATGGGAGCCGCCACATTGCGGGCACGGCTCATGGCTGCCGCCTCATCCCTGGCCACTTTGTTCATACCCACGATAAAGATTACTTTTTTGGGGCCAAAGGCTATGGCGGATATCCGGTTGGAATTGCCGTCGATGTTGATGATGATGCCATCCTCGGTGATGGCGTTGGCACTGGTCAAAAAGAAATCGGCTGTGTATGCCGCCAGGGCCGCAGCCTGCTTGTCCTCTGCGGTATCCCTGTCCACATAGTCGTAGTCTCCCTCCTGAAGAGCGGAGATGAGTCCGATCTCATGGGCACTCATAACGCCGCCGTTTGTAACCTTGCTCCCCTTGGGGATGAGGCTTAGCGCCAGCTTTTTTGCCTGCTCTGCATTGGGCGCATAGTAGCCGGTGATGTTACGGCTCTCCAGGCACTTAATGATCTTTTTTGCCAGTTTTTCGTTTCTTTCGATGATGTTGTCGTTCATGTAAAATCCCCCCTTTATATTAGTTATTTACAGGATCCTTGTCCTTAAAGAGTCCGTATTTCATCAGTGTCTCCCGGGTGGAGCAGAACTTGTCCACCATGCATAAGAGCAGCGCCTCCCTGGTGGAGGGCACGTGGGTCAGGTTCAGCGGCCACATATGGGAATCGATGATCTCGCTCTCCAGCTCGGTGATATGAAAATCCCGCGTGGCGTTGGCCATGGCTATCTTGGCGTGATGGTAGCCGTGGAGCTTGTCCCCGTGGGTGTGCCAGTCGTAGAGATAATAGTCATGTAAAAACGCCGCCGTTATAAGCGAGGTCTCGTCCACCTTGATCCCGTGACGCCTCACAAAATAAAAACAGTGACGGGCCACATCCATACAGTGATCGTAGGTGGTGATATGACTGTGCTGTGTGTATTTTTTCATCTCGAGAGCCTTGGGGTCCGTAGCTATTGGCTCGATGATACGGTTAAACTCCCGCTCATCTTCTTCTGTCAACGTCATTATTGCTATCCTTTTTTCGCTTGCCCAGAGTCCGGTCCTTTATGGTCGCCGCAGCGTTTTTAAGCTGCATGGCACGGGTGCTGTGCTGGGGCTTTGTAAACTTGGTAATGCTGTTCAGATGGTAACTCTGCCTCCAGGACAGCTTGGGAGTAAGGCTCTTTGCCTTTTCCATGACAGTCCCCGGAACCGACGATATGGTCTCCACGCCAGCTGCGGCCTTTTCCATAACGGTACCCGGGACCGATGCGATGGTAACCACCCCGGCCTCCATCCGCTCGTCGAACTTCTCCTGAGCCTCGTCCAGGATCTCCAGCAGTGAGGTAAGCGACGCCTCCGTCAGGGCGATGTCCATCCCCAGTATCATCATAAAGGCCAGCGCCACAAACTCAGTGACAGTCGTATTCGACAGAGCCATGGCATCATACCGGGCATACCAGGGGAAGAAATACTTTACTATCACAACCCCTGCCACTCCGAAGGCACAGGTGGCCGGAATGCAGATCCTGCCGTTGATATTGAGGGGTGTCTCGCTGTAGTCCCACCATTTTGCATTAAAAACCCTTTCCAGAAGCCAGGAAATGGAGTATTCCATAATGGCCGTCCCGCCGGCACAGATCACGAAAATGGTCCCTATGGGCTGCTGTGTACCCGACAGGCCGTTTTGGAAAATATCAAGTCTGGTAAAAATGACCCAGGCCGCTATGGCACCGAAGCCGTATATGGGACAAACCGGTCCGATGAGAAAGCCTCTGTTCTCCCAGTGTCCGCTTTTTATCGTGCAGTAAATGCACTCATAGACCCATCCTAAAAATGAAAAAAAGATGAATCTGACAAAGTATTCAGTCACCAAATTTTATTCCCTTTTTTCTCTTTAGATTTTGTTTATTTCCACGTTAATAAGTATAAAAAATACGGCCCCTTTTGTCTATAAAAACCTTGACAAAAAGGGGCTAAACTGATTAAATTACAGTTGTGCATATCGACTGATTTTGTTTTAGGTTTGCCTGTTTCGGCATCTACATTTGGAACGGTCATGTGCCCGGCACCACAGGATGTGCAGTCGGACATATTATCGGACCTACCGGGGTGGGCAGGCCATAGATGGGTAAGACAGGATCGACTGATATCCGCACAAGCAGATGTAGTACATCGGTAGTATATCAGCTTCCCAAGCTGAGGAGGCGGGTTCGACTCCCGTCATCTGCTAGGCTATGAGCAGAGTAAATTCAAAAGCAAAACGGTTGCCAAATTTATTTGTGCAGCCGTTTTTGATTTTGAATTTATTGTGCGACAGCACACATCGAGGAAAATGCGAAGCATTTTTCGAGATGCACTGCTCATATGGCGAATGCCATACACGAAAAAGATTTTCGTCAGAAAATCTTTGAGTGCATTTCTAGGTTTTTGATTTTGAATTTATTGTGCGACAGCACACATCGAGGAAAATGCGAAGCATTTTTCGAGATGCACTGCTCATATGGCGAATGCATTTCTTCCTTTCCCCTCATTTAATCTTGTAGAAAACCCCCAAATATGCTAAAGTTCTGAATAGGTATGGAAAGATTCCGGAAAGGTGTGATGAAAAGTGGGAGCAGCTGAACGGACCGAGGAGGTCCTTCGAGATATACACGTGCTCTTTTCCAAGGCTCAGCCTGTGGAGGGGAGCAAAAAGCGGGTTATCGTGGAAAAGGACCGGATGATGGAGCTTTTAAAAAAGCTCAACGACTGCATGTACGATATGATGGACGAGTACGAGCTGACCGTCCAGAGCAGGGACAAGGCCGGCCGAGAGTTTAAAAAGCAGGGCGACGACATCATTTTTGACGCCCGAAAGAACGCAGAGGATGTGTACGCCGCGTCCATCATATATTCGGACCAGGCGCTGTCGGAAATATGCGATATAATCGACAGGACACAGGACAGGATGGATGACCTCCACCGGGACATGGTGCGTCAGATCAAGGAGAGACGCCAGATGGTGAAGGACAACCAGTATGAGCTCAAGTCCCAGCTTCAGGACTTTATAGATACGCAAAAATATATGCACCTCATCGAGGAGGAGAATATCCGCCGGGCCAAGGAAAAGGAGCTGCAGGGAGACATGCCCTCATCATCCGCCGGCGAGTTTGTGGCAGAAAAGCCCGAGATCAAGATCAATGAGGATTACTTCAGGAGTGCTGGCCTTGCCATAGATGAGGATGCGGCCAACACACAGTCTGAGGCAGATATGGAGGCCCTTTCCGCTGATCTGGACGCCGAGTATTTCGACTGGAAGGATGGTGGCGACAAGCAGGAGGACAAGCCCAGGGAAAAGGGGAGCATATTCCCGTCATTTTTAAAGAGAAAATAAACCCGGCGCGGAGAGTATCCTCCGTTGCGCCCGGGATGAAAAATAAGGAGTAAAAAATGAAGATTCACGAAAATGGAATGTACCTTCTTAACAATGAAGAACTTGCGGATACCGCTCCAGTGGATGCGGCTGAGGCAAAAAAGCAGACCATAGCTTATGGCATTTTAAACGAGCACAACACATCCGGTAATATGGATGCACTCAATATCAAGTTTGACAAGCTGACCAGCCATGATATCACATACGTGGGTATCATCCAGACAGCCAGGGCTTCGGGACTGGAGAAGTTCCCCATCCCCTATGTGCTGACCAACTGCCACAACAGCCTGTGCGCTGTGGGCGGTACTATCAATGAGGATGACCACATGTTTGGCTTGTCATGCGCCAAGCGTTACGGCGGAGTATACGTGCCGCCTCATCAGGCCGTCATCCATCAGTATGCCAGAGAGATGCTGGCTGAGTGCGGCAAGATGATCCTCGGCTCCGACTCACATACACGCTACGGAGCCCTGGGCACCATGGCCATGGGTGAGGGTGGACCGGAGCTGGTAAAGCAGCTTTTGGGCCGCACATATGACATTCCCATGCCCGGCGTGGTGGGCATCTATCTTACAGGCAGTCCCATCCCCGGGGTGGGTCCCCAGGACGTGGCCCTTGCCATCATCGGCGAGGTCTTTGAAAAGGGACTGGTGAAAAACAAGGTCATGGAGTTCGTAGGTCCCGGCGTGGCAGGACTTTCCGTTGATTTCCGTATCGGAGTGGACGTTATGACCACCGAGACCACCTGCCTGTCATCCATCTGGACCACAGATGAAAAGGTGGAGGAGTTCTACGCCATCCACGGCAGAGCAGAGTCCTATAAGAAGCTGACACCCGGCGACGTGGCATATTATGACAGCATCATAGAGATCGATC
>JAILEN010000154.1 GCA_024687655.1 Lachnospiraceae bacterium
TAGTTTACCCAAAAGGGTAGAAAGGCGGTGCTAAAATGAATCGCAAAAAACGTAAGGCCGTTCTTGATGACGGCTGCATGCCTGAGCTTGTCTCGGGCGCGGATTTTGATGGCATTTTTGAAATCCCGGTTATCAAAAAGCCAGACAGAATAATAATCCCCAGAGCAATAGTGCCATTTTCTCAAAAAGAAAAGGTATCTCCATCCAGGGATATTGCTTTGGGTTTTCACGAGATGGATCCCGAGTTTGCCGAGGTGCTTATCTCTCCATCTGATTATACAGCGTCTTTTGCAAAATATGGCGCAGTAATCACACCGGATTGTTCGCTATATCGTTGTGCTCCTCTTGCGGTACAGGTTACAAATGTATATCGCAACAGGGCTATTGGATACTATTACCAAAGTAAAGGCCTGTATGTTATCCCGCAAATCCGATGGGGCAGTGACGAGACCTATACCACAAAAGTTTTTCCTGAAAAGCTTGCATTTCTCGGTGCTCCAACACACAGTATTGTGGCAATCGGAACCTATGGTTGCATACAACACCGGGATGACAAATACCATTTCAAAGCAGGCCTTGAGGCAATGCTTGAGACTCTTGAACCGGATATAGTTCTCGTGTATGGTTCAATGCCAGAGTCTGTCTTTGGCGACTATCTTCATACAACAAGGTTCGTTCAGTATGATGACTGGACGACCGAAAGACATGGAGGTGGTAGCTAATGGGAAGCGGATATGGTAATGCATACTCTGGTACAAGGGGCGGCTCTCAACCATATGCTGCCAGTTATAAGGTGGTGCCTCAGATGCTCAATATCGACAAGAAGGACTCAGATATCTATAGCAAGGACAATGGCTACTTCAAGAATCCGACCGCGATAAAGCTGAAGGATACCATAACCGGGAGTAATGTAAATTTCGAAGGCGGTCGAGCTAACGGAGACTACACTTATGTTATGGACAAATCTGGGAATATCATTTTCGGCAAACGATGTAATCCGAATGACGGCAGGAAACGATCACCACACCCTACCCTTTTGGGAGGAAAAAATCCTGAAGTACAATGCGCCGGAATGATTAATTTCCGAAATGGAAAGATCTACTCCGTCAATACCGACAGTGGACACTATAGGCCGAACAGCAAATCATTGGATAAGGTTGATAACGCTTTACAGAAGTTATATGATAGCAACCCTAACCTTTTCCATAGGCAATCCAAATGGAGGAAGAACAATGGATAAGAATATAGACGAACAAACAAAACACCTTTTTAACCGCTCATACGGCGATAATCTCACAGATGATCAGGAAGATGAACTTCTCGATCAGGTTGATGCACAGATATCCGAATTCGGTTGGAATGATACATTTGCCAGTTGGAATAAGTATCTTTTAAGCGAATGCAAAACACCGGAATCCGTGATCAACTTTGCCAATCTGTTCTGGTGGTATGGTGGGCAGGATCATGCCATCCCGGATCCTCACAATTTTTTAGGATATTTTTACTATCGCATCAATTTCCAAAGCGATACATATGATAGCACTGATATCCTCGATAGCCTTTCGAGAAACATATTATCAAAGGCTGGCTATCGTGAGGCAAACCTGGTACATGATCCTCAGTACATGCCTGAGAATGATCCAAAGATCATCGCCGCCGCTAGGAAGTATGAAACGACATAAGTATGGAAAAACTATACAGGGTTATCCCATTACCGGGATAGCCCTGTTGTTTTCTAAATGCTCTCCATCGCTTTTCTTATAGCCTGGCAGCCTTCCAAATGCCCCATACCCTCGCGCCGTATGCACTCACAGTTTTTATATGCTATTGCGTCTGGAGATATGATGCGGATCATACGAATTCCTGCATTGACACATAGCCAATTCTTTGCATTCTCCCATCGCCGGAGTGGACCGCGATTCTGTTTTTTGTCGGAAAATTCGATTGCGACACGCTCCTCCGGAAAGAAAATCGCTAGTGGAACACCTATATCAGCCTCATCATTAAGCGTTATCTTTAGGTTTTTATCACTCGCAAACCCCTTTACCAATTCAATCATAACACGCTCATCATACATAGCGATCTTTCTTTCTTGTAATTCTCTGGCATGGCGGCAAACAGGGCACTCCTGACCATTTACACGGGTACTTATGACAGCTTCCCAATGGAATCCGCAATCAAGACAATTCCACCATACCTTTTTCCGAGACTTTGCTGAATACTCTGAAGGACTATTCTCATTTTCCTCTCCCCATTCCGCTATAAGCTCCGGATGTAGTGTCGCCAAATCATTATGACCAGCGCGTATGATAGCGCCAGCACATATCGGACAGCCATGCCCCTCCGTCCTGTCAGCCACACGAGCCTGCCATTCATAACCGCAAGACGCACATTTCCACCAGACCTTTTTATTTGCCCTGATTGTAACATCAGAAGGCATCATAGGATAATTCTTTTCTGACCACTCGGCCGCAACTTCGGGGCTACTGCTCTCCAAATCATTTACACCGTGCAACACCTGATTACCGGAACAGTAGGGGCAACCACTCCCGTTGCTGCGATTCTTAACGCTCGCCTTCCACTCGTGTCCGCACTTTCCAATCCACCATACTTTCTGATTGGAACCATATGATACGTCATCCGGTGTAAAATCTCCGTTTTTATCTGACCATTCCGGAACCAGTTCCGGATGTGCTTTTGCAAATGTTTTCATGCGTATGCCACTCCTTTCTTTTCAATACCGCCACCATACCAGTCATAATTCACCTGAGATGCAACAGACATATCCATCTCATCCCTGGCGTTATATAGAGCCGTTAAAAGATATGACCTCATATTTCTGATCTTCGTAGTATTTTCTTTCATGCGATCCAGTACATGTTCCAGTATAATCCGGTCTATCCTTAATAACCTGCTTTTTACAACCTCATGACTGTATGGTCGGCTGTTAACCCACTCCTTCCCATCTGGCGGAGTTGTCGTTGCGATATCTGCGATCATGTTTATGATCCCATCAATCTTTTCTTTCTCAAAACGATATCTATCTTCACTGATCATTTCATCATAACCGACGCATTCCCTTAAATACTCGATATAATCATCTTTATCAGGCTGAATCTCGTCCTGTCTGTCCTGTCTTTCAATTGTTGGATAATACCCAGTAATCCGGATAGGCTTGGAGCAGTCAATATGATCAATCCTGTCATCTTCTTCACCGTCGTTTCCTGTATTATGACA
>JAILEN010000158.1 GCA_024687655.1 Lachnospiraceae bacterium
CCCGAGCATTCTCGATACCCTTATCCAGTGGCTGCCTGCCTAAAATGTGATGCTTGATGCTATTCTCATCCACGGATGTGGACATGCTCAGCATAGAAAAAATAAAAAAAATTCCTATACCTTGTTTATATTATATCACACACGTCAAGTGCGCGATTTGCGTATAGCATGTTTTCACACGAAAAAGGAGTAAGCCTCCAGGCTTGCCCCTTTTCTCATAGTACGAAGCTTATGAAATACCACCCGTGGATGATATCCACAAGGGGGTTCGCAACTTCGCTCACTCCTGCGGAAGATGGGACTTGAACCCACACGATATTGCTACCACAGGCACCTGAAGCCTGCGCGTCTGCCAATTCCGCCACTTCCGCATATTCAATTGTGCATCTATGGCAGTCGCGCAGGCTATCGCCTTGCGCGTCCCTATCATCGACTTCGTCGATGATCATGAATTCCGCCACTTCCGCTCGTCGCAATGGACTTCGCTTTTGCTCGCGCCTCGCAAGCTCGCCGCTCACTTATGCTCCGTCATTGCTCCTCTTCCCCAAAAATCTCCGATTTTCGGGGACCCCATAAAATATCCCGGCGTCGTGGCGACGCCGGGCGTCAATTATCATATTAAAAACTAAGTTAGAAAAGATCAACTGATCCGGGAATGGTTCCGTTAACAATATAGTAAACCTTGTTCTCGGCAGCCTTAACGAAAAGCTTGATCTCCTTAACAGCTACACGCTTGTTGCCCTCTTTGAAGTTGGCAATAGCTGCTGCGTAAACATCCTCGATAGCCTTCTCGTTACCATAGTTATCCTGAAGTACTGCAGACTTAACAACATCCTTCTTTGCAACTGTAGCCTTGGCAGATGCCTTCTTGGCAGCTGTAGTAGCCTTGGCAGCTGTCTTCTTAACAGTAGCTGTAGCCTTCTTTGCTGTGGAAGTCTTCTTAGCTGTAGTAGTCTTCTTTGCAGCAGGCTTCTTCTCAGCGGGCTTCTTCTCGGTAGCCTTCTTAACAGTCTCAGCAGCCTTCTCAACGTTCTTCTTGATAGACTCGCCTGTCTTAACTACAGACTCCTTAGCCATCTCTGCAAGCTCTGCAGCAGTCTTCTTTGTATCAGCAGCGGCTGTAGTGGTAGTGGTCTTTTCCTTAGCGTCCATTGAAATAAACTCCTCTCTGTATGATCTATGCCATACATCTAATTTCTATTTACCCAAGAGCAATTATACACTTTAACAAAAAAAATGCAAATAGTAATTTTGTTAATTTATACATTTTTTCATTTTTGTGTTTTGTAAAAAATAACTAATTAGAAATTCCTACATCAAAACTTCAAATGGGATTCCAGCACGGAGAAAAAGCTGTCGGTCTCAATACCCTCATCCTGAATTTCAAGCTGATCCCAAAACTCTTTATCAAACTGTGAATCATATTCATCATACTGAGTCTTGATTATCTTCTCGATGACCTCCTCTTTTCTGCGTGTGACAATGGATGCCTTATTGGCTTCCGAAAGCTCGTCATCATATTTGTCCATGCACATCACAAAATAAAAACCGTCCGGTCCCGTGATCTGATCAGATACCTCCTCGTCATCCAGAGAGAACATCTTCTCCTCCACCGACTCATCATAGGTTCCTCTGCCAAAGGATAAAAGTCCGGTATCACCCTCTCCATATGTGCTTAAAAGTGAAAGGAAATCCTTGCCGTCCTTCAAACCCTTTCTCACCTTTTTCGCATCTGACTCATTGGTGGTAAAAAGCACATAGGCATCCATGATGCGCGCCTCATCCTCACTGACCTCCTCATCCACCTGGTTCATCAGATCTGCGTATACCTTCATGGCAGTGGCATAACGGATGTACATGTCATTGATGTCATCACGGGTCACACCAAAGTATTCCTTTTCTGTTTCAGACAGAGACTCGAAGTATTCATCTGCAGCATCCGACACCCGGGACAGCTCGATGTCCGCAAGCTCTATCTCATTTTCCTGTGCATATATGTCAAGAGTGTAAACGCGGGTGAGGTGACCCAGCACATTATTTTTTACACCATCCTGAAGCGATGCCGTGGGATAGTCCTCCGACCACAGACTCACATCTCCCACTATTCCATACAGATTTTTTGCATTGCCCAGATATACCAGCACCTCCGATTTGGGGCAGCTCATATTGCCGATGGAAAATACATTGAAAACTCCGGGGCCGCTGCCGAATCTGATGCCAGTGTCACCTATGGAGCAACCGCAGATCAAAAGGGAGACCGCCGCGCATATTGACAAAAATACACATAGCTTCTTTTTCATATATCAACCCTCAACGATGAGATATCTGCCGTCGGGGATCCTGAACACTTCCTCCAGCTCAAGTATCTGATCATCGGAAAGATCCGAAGCATCCATTTCGTCCCTGACATATTCTATCACATCATTTTTATCATCGCAGATGATGGCGCACACATCCTCTAAAAAAAACTGCGCCTCCTCCTCAGTCTCAGCTACCGGCTCCGGAAACAGCTTGAGCTGATCCTCTAAAAATGTCTTTATGACAATATCATCAAACTCCATAATAACCCTCCGAGAAAAGCATATCCAATCTATTTGTATTATACTACCACTTCGCTATCCAAAGCGAAAGAGTATATTATCCGCTGTGACACATTTTTATCAAAGCCACGGGACAATGCATCGGCATACAGTTCCATCTGTTTTTTATATCTGGATACAAGCGCCTCTGCACTGTTCACATGGTCCGTTTTGTAATCCACCAAAACTATATCTTCACCCTCTACAAAAAATGCATCGATTATCCCCTGTACCAAAAGGGTGGGTGCGTCCTCTCCCGAGGGCAGCTCCTCACCTGGATAATACTCTCCCAAAAGAGATGCCGGATCATCCCCCATAACAAAAGGCTTTTCTCTGAAAAGATACCCGGCTGCTGCCGCAGCACTCATCCTCCCGCAAAGCTTTGATGACAGAAAACCACTTAACTTCTTTTTATCCAAAAGCGCTGCCTGATCCCGGTCCATATGTCCCTTTTCTATCATGATCTTTATCTGTGAATCTATAACATCCTCTTCAGAGGCTTTTGTAAAGTCAAAATGCTCCATGAAAAGATGCATCATGGTGCCCCGGAGTGCCCCCTCGTTAACTTCAGAAGTCTCCTCTTTGGCAGCATCTTTTAAAAACTCGCCGGGTTCATCATCCTTTTCATACCAGCCTTCCATGGATCTGTGCTTCAGTTCAGACACACTGTATTTTGCCTTGAAGGTGATGTCTCCCTTGGGATATTCAAAGCCGTGATATCCATCATAGTTTTCTACCGGGGTTTCCTCACAGGCCTCCGCCAGTTCCGTAACATCATCTCTTCCGATGGTTTTTTCCAGCTCATTTTCAGTCTCGTCAAACACCAGCTGAGGTATGTCATACCTCACCACTTTGATATCACTGTGTCCCGAAAAGACTATGGGATAAATAAAATCGGCGTAGCAGCGCGACCTGATCCTGTCGAAGTAACTGATTCCCCTGCCTGTGTATTTATCGGTATCCTCTCCGGCTTCATATGTTCCCGTAATGATGAGTTTTTCCTTTGCGCGGGTCAGGGCCACATAGAGGATGCGCATCTCCTCTCCCAGCATGTCAGCCGTTATCCTTCTCGACATATAGGATCTGTACAGATAACCTGCCTTTATCCTTCTTTCCGGCTCGATATCCGCCGGTGCCAGACCATGGGATGGTGACAGCACCGCAGCACCGGATGCATCCGACATGTTAAACTTCTTTTTTATCCCAGCCAGAAAAACTATGGGAAATTCCAGTCCCTTACTCTTGTGGATGGTCATTATGCGGACGGCATCATCCTCCTCACCAATGAGATCCGCCGTGCCCACATCCTGGTTGTATTTTTTCAACTGGCGGATATAGTTTACAAATTTAAAGCAGCCGGAAAAAGATGTCTTTTCAAAATCCACGGCCATATCGATGAGCCTGCTTAAATTTGCCGCCCGAACCTCCCCTCCCGGAAGGGCGCGAACATATTCCATATATCCGGTCTCATCATAGATCATCTGTAAAAGTTTGTGGATGGGAGTGTCATTGATGAGCTCTCTGAACCTGTCGATAAACCCCAGAAACCTCCTGTGCTTTTCATCGCCTTCATATGAGAAGACCGCCTGATAAAACGGGATCTCAAGGTCTGTGCTCCTGATGACGGCAAGCTCCTCATCCGTATATGAAAAAACGGGCGAGCGCATCAGAGCCGCCAGGGGTATATCCTGTCTGGGATTGTCCAGAACAGAAAGTACCGCAAGCATGGTGTCCACCTCTATGGTGTCAAAATACCCGCTCTCATCCGTCACATGAGCAGGAAGCCCAAAGGACATGAGGGTCTCCATCAGCTCCGTCCCCCTGCCCTTTACGCCACGCAGCAGGATAACTATATCCGAATACTTAAGGGGCCTGTGTCCATCGATTTCCTTATCATATACCAAAAAGCTTTTCATGAGTTCCCTGATGCGGGCGGCTATCATCCTTCCCTCTGCATCAAAGTCCTGCTCATCATCCACCTCCGTCGTATCCTTTGACGCCAACAAAAGCTCTGTCCTATAGTCCTGTCCCTCCACGGGCAAAAGGTAATCTGCTCCGAACTTCAGGCTGGCCGCATCATCATAGTCCACACCACCCACCTGTCTGTCCATAAGGGGTGCAAAGATGGCGTTCACACTGTCTATGACCTCACGCCTGCTGCGGAAGTTTTTATCCAGATCTATCCTCTGCTGTTTGGAGTCTTCCAGGGAAAATGACTCATATTTCCCTGCAAAGATCTCCGGTCTGGCCTGACGGAAACCATAGATACTCTGCTTCACATCCCCCACCATGAAATAATTGTTATCACCCTTTTCTTCCCTGGAGATGGTCCTAAGGATGGTCTCCTGCAGATAGTTGGAGTCCTGATACTCGTCGATCAAAACCTCATCATAGTA
>JAILEN010000181.1 GCA_024687655.1 Lachnospiraceae bacterium
TAGCATTCCATTGTGACCTGGTACCGGCATACACAACATCAAACCTCTCTCCCGTAAGAAAAGCGTTGGTATCGATGGTGGTCACCGATGTCGGTATGGTAATGGTCATGGGATCATCCGTGGCATTTGCCAGATAAATCCGGCCTATCCTTGTCACACCATCCGCTATAGTTATGGTCTCCAAGCCGCCATTATAAAAAGGTGATATCGCTGCACTGCCATCCTTTGAAAAGTCCGAATTAATGGTGATATCCTTAAGTGCGGTACTTCCCTTAAAGGCATACTGTCCTACGCTCCGAAGCGATGCCGGGAAATTGATGGTCTCAAGGGAAGTGCATCCCTCGAATACTCCCTGCTCTATCACCATAAGGGTCGATGGCAGATGGATCTCAGTGATATTGGAGCATACATCTGCAAACAGGTACTTTGACAGCAACGTTACCCCTTCGTCTATGGTTATGCTTTCAAAGGAACCTCCACTGAAAGGCGACCTCACACAGGATCTGTCGCTGTTCACATTCCTCTTGATCTCAACATGCTTAAGGGATGTGCAGCCGCCAAAAGCATCACCATCAAGAAAGGTTACATTCCCCAGATCCAAGTCCGTAAGGTGCTCGCATCCGCCCTTGAAGAAATATGCGGGGATGCTGGTGGCATTTCCTGTATAGGTGATCTTTGTAATACCCGATCCCCTGAATGGCGATACCACAGTACTCCTGGGCAGGGATATGTCACTTCGGATAACAAGTTCTTTTAGCTTTTCACAGCCTTTGAATGCATCTCCGCCCATATAGGTTATGGATGACGGGATATACAGCTCTTCAAGTGACTCACAGCTGTTAAAAGCGTCAGCACCGATGGCCTTCATTGTCTCAGGGAAATATATGTGCTTTACATTGCTACTTCCATCGTAAAAAAGTCGCTCAGTGACATAAGTAACGCCATCATCAAAGGTAATGGTCTCGATGCCTGTGTTTTCAAAGGCTCCCTTGTATGAGCTGCCGGATATTGTTATGTTTGACCGGATGGTGACGTCCTTTAGGGCGTGGCATGATGTGAAAGCCCTGTATCCCATAGTCGTAAGAGTTGTGGGCAGATATAGGTCAGTAAGCCACTCCGTCATGCAGCACAGGTTACTGGGGATGCTTGTGATCCCTTCCTCAAAGGTCATCTGTTTTACATCGCACATATGAAACGGCGAATAATTGTAAGATGTCACATCTGAAGTGATGTCCACTGATTCCCTGAAAGTTATCTCCTCTAAGCTGTAGCAGTTGGCAAAGGCCTTTGCTCCGAGAGTCACCCTTTTGGGCATGTTTATTGATTTCAGATATGTACAGTCGGAAAATGCTCCACTGTCTATTAGAAGCTCTTCATCGTCCTCGATGACCACTTCCTCTAAAAAATGCATGCCCTCACAAAACTGCTTTGGTATCGATGTCCGGCCTGCCTCAAAAGTCAGTTTCTCTAACTGTGACCAGTAAAAGACATCCTCTCCGGTTAATGACGCGGGTATGGTCGCCTCCGAGTATGCCGCCATTCCTGACGAGTTTTTGATGGTTGTTATACCGGGAGGGATTTCAAGGATCATCCTGCGCTTTCCGTCAGTACGGTTGGCAGGAAGTGTCTCCACGGTTGTATCATCTGCCATGACAAGGTCACCCATCCCGATAAGAGCCTCCCATGAGGTGTAGCTTAGCTTGTCGTCATACTCGCCATAGCCGGTTTCCATGGTAAGGTTTACGGGGATCACCATGCTGTACTCCCCCATCCCGTAGGTATTGATAAAGGTTTTTGAGATGGGGATCTTTACGTAGATCTTTCCCTTCAGAAAATCATCCATGGTATATCCGTTAAGGTTATTTTCTGCCTGATAGTTTCTGTACCCGCTTCTGGAATTCATGCATCCTGTAATACCGATGATGGTTCCTGCGGGTGTGGAATACTCACCGTTTGGTGTATTTATAGTTGGATAGCCCTCAATCTCCCATGCTATTACAGTGTGCTTATACTGTTCCTCGCACACGGAATAGACCTCGCCCTCACCATAGAAGGCCGGCCTATTCTTGTCGGACAGATCCAGCGACATTTCCACCTCTACAGGCATGGTCACAGTTATTTCCTTTTCTCCTGCTGCATTTACACGTGTCGGTTCCGAGAGGCATACGCCTCCCAGAACGACAAGAAATGCAACTATCCCTCTCAAAACCTGCTTTTTCATGATGTGCTCCTTAATCCATTACTCAATGCCTATTACAAGTGGCACGGTTGTTGTAAAATCACCGGTAACCTTCGGAATAAAGCCATTCCCGGGGATATTTACGCTTAATAAGCTTGATAGTGTCGTGCCATCGTCTGTTGTATCCTCATTGTTTAAGATGTTGTAATTTGACAGCATCTCAGCCGAGGTCCAGGAATCCTTTGTAAGGTTTATTGCAAAGCCATCCTTACCTTTTACTGAATAGGTATTACTGCTGGAATCAGAGATCCTTCCATAGGAAGCTGATGAGGTATCGATGGACACCACCACGCTTTTTCCTTCATCGATTACGCCGCTGCAGACTATTTCAGCGGATCCCACAAACTTCTTGAAAAACTCCGAATATGACAGTGGGATATTTACAGGCACGCTTATTACGGCACCATAACCAAGCTGCTGCATGATCTCATCGTCGATGGTGAATGTTGCGGTAACATTTTTACTGGTAGTCCCGGTGGACGGTACCGTAGATGTGCTTGATGATGCGTATGCCGTTTTGGGCACAGCAAAAAGAACCATAGCCAATGCTAAAGCTAATAAAGACAGTTTCCTGCTCTTTGAAATGATTGAACTTATCATTTGTTTTTCCTCGCTTTCTTACTATTTCCTTGTGATATCAGCCGCCAGGACTATCTGTGTCTCGATAGGCTTGTAGGTGTCATGATCAAATGCATCCACTTCCACCCTGTAGTTGCCGGACTTTTCTATGAAGTCATAGGCAGGTATGCTTACGATCATCCCCGGCGTGATGCGGTTGGTACGATAGAGCACATCATCGCTGTTTACTGACTTGATGGAAAGCTCGATATCGTAGCTGTTCTGCTGTGGGTACGGGATCAGTATGTCCGGCTTTTCTGCTGTTATGATGTAGGGCGGCAACACAGGCAGGTTTAACATGGTATCATCTGCCGTAATATCTGCATCAGGCTCATAACCTGGCGTCCCATCCTCATAAACCGGTACAGGGAGGTTGGCCTTTATGGCCTCGCAACCGCCGTAATCCATCATCAGGGCTATCACAAAAAGAATTACAAATACCAATGCCAATACCTTGCACATGGTTCTGAACCTTTTGGGTGTCACGTACTGCTTTTCCCTCTGATCCGGCTTTGCGCCCGCTCCGGCCTTTGATGTCTGGCTGTTTCCAGATCCTGTACGGCGTATCTTCTGGGGAGATGACTTCTTACCCTGCGCCGTAGGGGTCTTTCTAACAGGCTGACCATTTTTCCTTTGCTTCTTATTATTTGTGTCCATGTATCCAGATCTCCTTTCTCCTGGCATCCGTGGCCCGGGTATTTGAAGGAAAGCATTACTCCCTTCAAAACCCGGATTCACAGAGGCTCAAAGTACACGTTGTTATTGAAAAAATTTACAGCTTATTGATCATGGCATCCTTGGCACGCTTGACCACGTTTGCTATGGCTGATCTGCCAACGCCATATTTGGCTGCGATCTCGTCATAAGTCTCATTAATGATGAAGCTTCTGATCATCACATCCCTCTGATGCTCATTGAGCTGATTAAGAGCCTCATAAACCCTGATCTTGTCGCACAAGCGATCCTCGAACTCATTTTTGACATCGATGGGTTCAATACCGAACTCCTTGTACCAGTCGAGAGAATATGCGAACTGTCTCCTGTCGTTGTTAGACTCAAGCCTGTCCTCACCCACTAGCATCAGGGGGAACCACCACTCCATCTCGTAGAGATCATTGATATTTATGTTATTTGTAGGAGCTTCACCCTCCCTGTATCTGATATCTCCGCGGTTGACATCATAGGTGTAGTCTGTGACATCCTCTATGTAGAAGACAGTCACATGATCTCCGTTACCGTAGACAACCACGCCGTCATCAAAAACGGTGATCCCTTGCCTGTAATCCTCAGTGGTTCTGGCTATGATAGGGATGAATGAATTTCTCCTCTGCTTGACTGTAGGTACTCTGCTCCCGGTACGCTGTGCAGGGATGTGTAATAAAACTAAAAGCCTTCTTAAAGTCATTTGTTTATCCTCCTGGAATCTTTGTTTTTCCAGGGGCTTATGACAGCGATGGGCTTTCAGCTCTCCACCTCAATAGACGCAAAAAGGGCGCAATGAACAGAGGTTAAAAGGCAATAACGCAGGTATTTCTTTATTGAAAATTCCTTACGTTATAAGCCCAACCGCTGTCTCATTGCGCCCCTAGAGACCATAGGTTACTGCTATATTTTCACTATATTGATCAGCCCATAGGCATCACCTCCCTATATAAGCCGGATTGTGGAACCATAAAGGTTCACGGTATAATTTGAAATATTTTGCCCTCCATATAGGAACAAACTTTAGAGGGCGTTTGTAGGCATCTTTTTTTCATGTTTTTCATAAAATACAATCCACGTATTTTACCAACCGTGCCTTCAGTATTAGAAATTCACGATTGAAATAAAAAAGCCGGAGGTACGACACAACAATTGAAAAGAACAACCTTTTCATACTGTTGAATCGTAACTCCGGCTATTGGTATCTCGATTAACGGATCCTATTGCTCGGTAATCAGATTTTATAAGCTTTTCTTAGTGCAACATTTATTTGTCGCTGCACCTCATTTGAATTGATTGACATAGCTCCCTGTATGTTTTGCATCTCATAACTTAGTATTCTGCCATTCGGGTCCACAATTACGTCAAATACCCGCGGATGCTTAGGAAGCCTATAATTCCTTATGTGTACAATTGTAAGATTCATATAATCCTCCCAAAAAACACTATTATTCAGTTGACTTTACCACCTATTAGGTGGTATAATTGTTTCAGAACAAACATTCTGATTGGAGGTGAAACATCATGAAAATCCCAAAGTATGTCCAAAGAAAAATTGAAACTCACAATGCGCTTATCCACCGTGCAGTCAAGCTTGAACAGGAAATCGATGCATGGTACGAATCAAAAGTCAAAAAATATCGGTCCATAATTGATGATATCCCGGACTATGAATTATCCGACTATAAAAGCGACCTCCAAGCCACCTTTATATCCGCAGATAATATGCAGCATAACATCGATATATTCTGTTCATACGCAATGGCTATTGGATAACACCCTCATTCCTGAGCTTGTATTCCATAAGTTTCAGCCAATACGCCTTAAGCCTGTGATTGTTATCTGATCCTTTGTCAGCTTCCCAGTTTTCATAGGTGCGCAGAGGGATGTCAAAGTAATTTGCAAATTCACGCTGAGACATCCCTGTCTGCGCCCTAAGTTCCTTAACATTTCCGTCACTATCCACGTTCATAAGCCTCCTTTACTACTGTCGAAAGATATGTTGCCCATTGACTCCTAAGGCTCAAAAACAAATCCTCATGATTGCCAAACATTGATTCCGACTTACTATAACTCATAAAAATCATAACTATGGCATCCTTTAATTTGGAGTCCCTATTAATAGCTTCAGGATCATTCTCATCCTCAACCGTATTGCAAAGAGGCTTGATGACATAAATGTAGAATGGATGATTCACATTCAGTTTTATGTTTATCTTG
>JAILEN010000010.1 GCA_024687655.1 Lachnospiraceae bacterium
CGGAATAAACTGATATGATGTCACTCGATGTTAAAGAAAGGGGATCCCAAAGCCCCAAACCCTAACCGAGTGCTCTGGGATCCATGGTGTTATACCATGCCGATAATCATATCAGATTTTTACGAAGAATACAATGAGGAAAACAAGTCTTTAAGATAAGGAGCAATGAGAATCCATGCTGTCCGGAATGCAGAGGAAAGCTGGTCAACAAGGACTGGGTAAAAAGAGGCAAGAAAAAGGCCGGTGGACACAAGATCATTAGATTTATAGAACGCAGAGAATGCAAGGAATGCGGTCATTCATTCAGGCTTCTGCCGGATGACCAGATACCATACAAGCATTATAGTGCTGAGGTCATTGAAAAGGTTATTGATGACGACTATGAACTTACAGAAGAGGAGACTCTTGCGATAGAGGACTATCCCTGTGAGGCCACGATAGCCCGCTGGATAGAGTGGGGTAAGCAACTTGCGAAAAATGCCGAGGGACAGATCCGGGCGACAGCATACAGGATTTTGGATCTTTCAAATGAATTCCTGGGATCCACAGAGTCATTGCTCAAGGGAATAAAAAAGATAGTGTCACGCGGATGGTTGCCATTCGTGATACGACTGATGATAGAAACGGGCGGAGCCGGAGCAATCCCGGTTTCGTCTTGAGGGGTATCCCCCTACTTAGTTTTGCTGTCACTGATGCGGCGATGTAAGATGATCTCATCTTAGATGAAAGGAGATCATTTACATGAAAAGCAGAGAAGTAAGAAGGTGGCAGAATGAGAAGGCACTGAAGCGGTACGGCCTTATAGCACCGCTTCTGGACCCTGATATAGATGATGCCAAGAGGTGCCAGCTCAGAGAACAGATAGCAGAGCGTGAGGGTCTGTCAAAACGCACGATATACCGCTACGAAGCAAAGTATCGGACGGATGAGTTTGAAGGGCTTATTCCCAGGAACCGGGAAAAGCGAAGATCGCAAAAGCTTCCGGATAACTGGGATGAGATCGTTGGCGAGGCCATACAGCTCAAGCGCGAGGTTCCAAAGCGCAGTGTCCGTCAGATAATAATGATCCTTGAAATCGAGGGATGGGCACCGCCCGGGGTCATACGACCATCAACACTGCAGAGATATCTGTATAATGCCGGATTAGGCGTAAAGCAGATGAAGCGGTACACAGAGGCGCGTGAGACATCATCGAGGCGCTTCTGCCGGGCACACCGGCTGGAACTGCTCCAGGGAGACATCAAGTATGGCCCGATCATTTGTACCAAAGATGGTAAAAAAGTACAGACCTACCTGTCATCTCTTATCGATGACCATTCAAGGTATATCGTGCAGGCTGAGTTTTATGACAATCAGTGTGCGGAGGTCGTTGAGGACACTTTTCACAAAGCGATCCTCAAGGTGGGTACCTGGGACTGTGCATACCTGGACAATGGCAAGCAGTACATAGCAAAGCAGCTTGAAGAAAGCTGTGCAAGGCTCGGGATAAGGATCCTGCATGCAAAACCGTACCAATGCCAGGCCAAGGGCAAGGTTGAGGTTTATCATAAATCTGTAGACAGGTTCATAGAGGAGATCAGGGTGGCTCATGTCCACAGCGTTGCTGAACTGAACGAGAAATGGAAGATATTTCTTGAACAGGACTACCAGAAAAAGCCTCATGCAGGGATCAGGGAATACTATGAATCCATGGAAGTGGAGGTTCCGCCCGAGGGCATAACACCGGAACAGGAATGGAGACGCGATGAGCGTAAACAGAAGTTTTTGGATGTGAAGACGGTATCTGATGCGTTTACCCATTGTGAAGAGCGTCAGGTGGATAAGGCCGGTTGCTTTGAGTTTTATGGCAGAACATATGAGGCCAGTGCTTCACTCGCCGGGATGAAAGTGGAGGTTTCCTTTGACCCGCTAAACACCGCAACGGTTACAGTACGCTATGGAAAGATGGATGCCATACAGGCACATCCGATCACCATAGGAGCATACGCTAAAAAGAATCCTGAGCGTCCCATAGGTATGACCAATGAGCTGCCGGAGACATCGAGATTTTTGGATGCGCTTGAAAAGCGTTATAAGGAAGAACACAGGACAACAGCACAGGCGCTATCATTTGCCGATTATGGAAAGGCAGGTGATAGGTGATGTATGAAGAGTTCTTTGAAATGGAGCATACGCCGTTTGTTCGTAACATACCGGCAGATAGGCTATACAGATCAAAACGTATAGAAGAAGCCCTTGGCAGGTTGAAATATACGGTTGATAACAAAAGGTTTTCAGTGGTCATGGCAGATCCGGGATGTGGCAAGTCGACTCTTATGAGAATGTTTTCTGACATGCTC
>JAILEN010000018.1 GCA_024687655.1 Lachnospiraceae bacterium
CATCATCAAGCAAAATACTCTTATCAACGGCATTTAGTATACTATCAAGATAGTCTTTTTGCTCAACAAGCTTGGAATTAACGTAGTCATCGTTATGACGGTCAACAAGATCCTGAATATTTTCATAATCGTCTATTACTTTTTCAATTTCAGAGTAGGAAATGCCATTACGTTCACAGAACTCCTTTAGCATTCCGCTGGTCTTTAAAACATTAAAAAAAGAAATATCTGATGTATACTCAGATATCTTTCTATTATAATCACTTCGAGCAATGTATTGATCCGATTGAAGCAGATCTAAGATAAATTCCCTACACTGATATAGTCTGGCTACATTTTCATTTGACGATTGCACATCATTAGATGAAAAAACATATCCCTTTGATTTGATATCAGATCTTCTTTTTCCGAAAAGCCTATCTAAAAAAGCCATGTATGCTCGTTTTTCCCCCTGTTTTTTCAACGCTCTTAGAATAAAACTACATGATCGTTAAAGACTGTCAATAAACGTTACCAGATCATTATTATCAATTATATTCATCGATCTTCCACTATATGATATCTCGTCAAAGCTACTAATAACTATATTCTCATGAGGTTTATGAACATATTCACAATTATCAAGAAAATCTACGCCAAGCAGAGAAATATTGCGTTTGTTTTCGATTACGATATAGTAATAGAACTCCTTAAAACAGGTATTTCCAAGAAAAACATTATTTGCAATTACAGGATAGCCAAAAAAGAAATCTCCGCTTGCTGATCTGAATCTGCTCTTGCCACTACTATGAGATTCACAATAATCTTTAATACGGTTTTTCTCATCATCCGATAAATTTTTAGCATAAGCATCTATTGATACTACCGTGGATCCGGCACCATTATCAAACTTGATTGAAAATGCGATCCCACCCATATCTACGGGAATCCTGTACTCACTCCCAACCATCTCGGCCACAATATCAGTTTTAATCAATCGCCGTTACCCCCTCAGTATCCATACTGGTAATATATGTGGCTTTCTGTGAGTGGGCATATTGCCTTAATTCTTTCGAGTCACTATTCTCATCGGAATATGCAAGTATCTCATATCCATCTTTATTCTTCCTTCCAACTGATATCCTACCAATATGTGCATTAAGCCACTCCGCAAGTGTAGTCATGATAGGTTTTTCACAGTATGTTATTGTGCTTTTAATTGATCTACTATACATATATACCAACCTTCATAGAATACAAACCGAGTACACTTCCTCCTCTGATTTAATTATAACACGCGATACTTAAATCACAATACGTTTTTAATAAATGGTATTGACTCCATCAAGGAATCACACTCCCATATAGGTCAGGCTCTCCTCGTACACCGACTTCAGGCGGTCGTAGACGCGCTCGTAATTCTTGCGTCTGCCGTTGGATAACAGATAGGACAGATCCGCCAAAAAGTTCTTGTCCCTGAAAAGCTCAGGCAGCCAGGGCGCATATCTGGTCCCTGCCCCCTCGGACAGTTCCCTGGAAAACTCAAACAATGTCTTGCCCCGGCTGTAGGAACGCCCCACCGTATCGGTGGCCGCATCCAGGCAGTCGGCACAGGTAACGATATCAATGATCACCCTCTCGGGGAGGTCCGACACATCAAAGTCATCGGGATAACCTGCAGATCCGTCATACCATATATGATGGGCACGGGCCGCATTGGCATACCGCGCAGTGGACTTGTAGCACTCCATTATATCCGCACCAGCACCCGGATGCTTTTTTATCAGTTCAAACTCCGTATCCAGAAGCCTGCGTCCATACACCATGATGGTATCCGTAATAAGTATCTTGCCAAAATCATGACACCTGGCGGCATGGAACGCAAAGCTTAATACCGTGTCCTCGTCATCTGTTTTCAGCATCCTGAACACATCATCAAAAAGCTCGGGATGAAGCTTTAAAAGATGTCTGGTGATGCATCTGGTAAACTGGGCTACCATGGTGGAATGCACATATGTAGGCGGATGTAGCGCCGCTATGCAGCTGAGGCAGAAATCCTCAAAGGTCATGACCCCCGGTATCTCGATGAAATTGGTCATGAGCATGGATAAAAACTCCAGCATATAGGAAAGAGAATCCTTGCCGGACATATTAAAGGCGTAACGAAGAGAATCTGCGTAGAACCTGCTAAGAACATGCTTTTCCGACTCCGGTACACTCTCACGGTCCAGGGACAGGATATACTCCGTGGACAGCATCACATTGAGTGTCATGCCTGAAAGCCCATAGTCATTGGGATCCCTCATGTCATACAGAGCGAGCATGTTCCTGTGGTAATGGGTCTTGTCCATCCTGCCGCTGAGGTAATCGGCTCGCAGGACATGGAGGTGGAGTTCATTTTCCTCCATTAAGTTCGCAAAATACTCCGGATCCGAATGCCACATCCTGTCCATTTCAGCCACATGATCTGCAATGGCCTCCACAATATCCCCAGGCATACCTCTGCGGTTGTTGTAATCCAAAAGCATGGAGATATAGCTTAGGGTCCTGAACTTATGGTATCTCCAGTCATAGTCGGGAAGCCTGTTGATATACTCGGGATCATCCGCCAGCAAAAGCTCCTTGAGAAGCATATTATAATTATGCCTGGTTTCCTCTTCGGAAAGCTGACCTCCCTCATATAAAGACCACATGTACCGGGCATTGATGAGCACCATCTTTCTGCACTCATCATCCGGCAGTGCTGCAAAGGCCTCCGGCTCTATAAGCTCCGCGATCTGGTCCGCTGCTGAAAAGCCACGCTTTCTGTATGCCTCGGCAATCTCGGGAAAACTGATGAGCCTCTGGGTGATATTCATCATGGTATAGCATGAAGTGATCTCACGATCTATCCCCAGGACCATGTTTTTGGAACGGACATCCCGGGAAGCCCTGGCGTCCGCAAAAAGCTTTTGTGACAGCACATCATGAATGGCAGGATCCAGATTATCCAGATTGTATGCATCCAAAAGGGCATCACAAAAATCCCCGAGGCTGTCAATCCGCTCCTGACTGATCTCTGCTCCGGGTTCCAGATATGGGAACAGCTCCTCGGAAAGGATCTGGCGGTTTTCGGCAGCCAGTTTACCTATGATGATGAAGTTGTGCTTCAGATTCATACTATAATCCGCAGCAGTCCTGACCTCACTCACCTGGGGAGTGGATAATTCCCTGATCTTTGCCGTGTTTTCCACGTATTTTTGCAACCTGTCATTCATGCTTCAATTTTATATTACCTTATCTTTATCGTCAAACATATTTGACCAAAAAAGAGATGTTTATTATAATTTAAACCATATAAGTATACTTCGGCTGAAGTTATGATAATCACACTCGAAGGATCCTGTCTGAAGGGGGATATATGTCAGATAGTTTGGAACTGAAAAAGGAAATAGATGCCTTTGTCCAGAGGACACTCACCATCAGAAAACTGTCCTCTCCGGATATACTCATGGCGGAAAACGCCAACGATTACGGAGCCATGCTGAAAAAGAACTTTTTAAGCATCGGGGATATCGCTGCGGATAACAGGGCCATGCTGGATCGATACATCATGCCCATTCTGGAATCAGATGAGCTTTTAGACGATGACGTGATGGAGGATCTCAACAGCTTCCTACATTTTCTGCTGAACCCCTGGCCCGAGGAGGAGCTGGATCTGACCCTGCTCTTTCTTTTGTCCCGGCGGCTTTTGGATGATGCCGTAAAAAAGGACAATCCCGACCTCATCATCAGACATTGCGGCGCCCATATCAACGCCTGCTACAATAACATGGATCGTGTAAACCGTCTGCGTGTATCCCGGGAGCTCCCCGAGTTCTATCTGCAGGAGGGACTTCGTGCGGCTGATATTCTTTTGAAATATTTAGATCATGACAGATTCCTGACACTTTCTCCCGAGAGCCGCGACGCCGTGCTCTCCCATTCCAGATTCTATGTAGCTTTATACGATACATTTTATACTACAGACGAAAAGACCAACGACCTCAGGATCAGCGAGCTCATACGTTCCATCGATTTCGCTGAGGATCCCTCTTACGTGGACAACACCCCAGGCCGCGACTGGAAAAAACATGTGATGCGATGCATGGAGCATATGAGCCAGCTTACGGAAAACGGCAATCAATGGAAGCTCACTCCCATCCAGTGCTCAGTTGTGGCTGAGTATTCCGAAAGGCTCAGAGAGCTTTGGGACGAGGATCCCGAGACAGGAGAAAGGAATCTGCCCCGGGTACATTTGGATCTGATACTTCTTCGCAATACTTACTATTCGGGACGGATGGATCTGTCAGAATACAGAGAACGGTTGCTCATGCTCTACGAGCGTTACAGCAACGAAAAATATGATATGTATTCCGTTTTGGCCAACATTTTCATCCCCACCGAATACATGGCTACCGTCAGCAATGAGACCATCAACGAAAATATTTACGATACTCTCCGCTGGCTTTACCGCCGCATCACCGAGTACATTCTTCACAGCAAAAACAGTGAGTCATTTTCATTTTTACTGGAATACCTCACTTCATTTTTGGAGCGATTTATAGAGATACCGGGGGAGATAACCTTTGAGAGCATGTGCTTAAATTGCCTTGCCGCTCTGCATCCCCCCACCTATGTCCACAGTCTCCAGGTGGCAGCCATATCACGTTGCCTGTGTGAGCATCTGATCAGCCAAAAGCCCGAGGCCTTTATAGGGATCCTGGGTTGTGAAGATGAGGATGAGGTCAGGGAGCGCAGGGATGATATTTTGTTCCTTATTTATCACGCCGCCCTGTGTCATGACTTTGGAAAAATATGTATGACAGATACCATCTTCATATACTGGCGCAGGATACTTGATGAGGATTTTGAGATCATCCGTGAGCATCCTGCCAACGGTGTAGCCCAGATGGACCGCTATTCCTCTTCCAGACGTTATCACGAGATCGTTTTGGGACACCACAGATGGTATGACGGATCTGACGGCTACCCCGATGACTTTGACATTACCACTTCACCGGATAGGATACTCATATCCATCCTGACTGTGGCAGACTGTGTTGATGCCGCCACCGACAGCATCGGGCGCTCCTTTAAGGAGACTACCGTCAGTGTGGAGGAGCTGATGAGGGAATTCAAAGAAGGCTCCGGCACCCGGTACTGCCCCGATGTCATCGAGCTGTTTGACCTGAAGGCTGTCCAGGACGATATAGACTTCCTGCTCCATCAGGGCCGGGAAGATAATTATAAAAATGCATATTATCTGCTGAAAAATATGGGTTAGACCCTTACTGCCATTTTTGCGGCGCTTGGAATGGCATATCTTTTATACCTCAGAGGGTCTTAAAATACCCAGGGCGGCGGGGATATCGATGGTCTTGATCTTCTCTTTTGCGGACTTCACCAGATGCTCCGCAGCCTTGGACTCCATGGAACCCGAGAACCTCAAAAAGACATCAAACAGTATCTTCTGGTCCTCCTTGTCCAGTTCCTTGATGCGCTTAAACTTTTCTCCGAAGCCCTTCAGCCCGCCTGACATCAGATCATCAGCTGTGTCCACTCCATCTGACATCAAAACATCAAAGAGGATATCCACAAATCTCTCACGCTTCTCATCGGAAATACCGGAGAGCCATTCATGCATGGCCTTGTTCACAACCTCTGCCTTGCCCGATCTGACCGTATGCTCAAATCTGTTGCCCAGCACCTGCCAGGTCATGGCGTCATGCTGATTTATGCCGCCCTTCTCACTGCTTTTCACATAATTATGCTTTTCCTTGTGGCTTTGTATTGAGCTGATAAAGGTCTGGTCAGGCACAATGGATACTATCCTGGGCAGAATGCGATTGTATCCCGGCGCAGAAAGCACCTCCTCACGGAAGCCCGGTCCGTCGTTGGTGTATACGGTAATGATCCTCTCCTGTATGGACTCCAGACAAAACGAGGATGCAAATACAGCCAGGTTGCCGCCCTTGGAATGACCACCCACACGAAGAGGCTTTTTTGATCTCTTAAAATTTTCATTAATATACTGCACCGCGGCCTTCTGGGCTGGGGTCTCATAGAGGTAGGACATGTTGAAGTCCTCCTTCCAGCCGATCATGGATCTGTCCGTGCCGCGGAATGCCACATAATAGGTATTGTCAGGAAGCAAAAACGTCACCACGGAAAACTGTATCTGAGTCTCATTATCCGTCTCGCTGACATAAGCGCAAAGCTTTAACCTTTTAAAACGCTCACTCTCCAGCATAAGAGGCATCAGATAAGGCGCCACCTTCACCGTCATAACCGTATTCATTATCTCTTCATCCGTATGCATCTCAAAAAACATTTTTGACGCATCCTTAAGGGATATGGGATCACTCTTTTCGGCCGGTACTATCCCACCGAAGTCGGTGTAGGCAAGCTGAGCCAGGATCAGATTGTCAACCTCATTAAATGGATCCACGTCAAAGGTCAGATCCCCTCTCCACTTAATATAATCCTCTATGTTTGCCATGGTAATTCCTCCCTATGTGTTAAAAGCCGCACCATATAGCGGTGCGGCCCGTTGTCATTCCTCTTCAAAAACCGTTTCGTCCGGCTCCTGGTTTTTCTTTTTGGCTCGAAGGGCCGTCAGCTTGTCCTTTAAGGAAGGCTTTTGCTCCTGCTCCTCTTCCTCTACTATGCCCTCGTTTTCAAAGATCTCCTCCTCTCCGGAGGTCTCGTCCTCAGGCACGTCAGCCCTGGCCTCGATCTTTTCATGATCTGCCACGTCTATAACATGCTCCTCGGGCTTGGATCCCAGGCCAGGAACATTTTTATTATATACGAAAAAGTCGTCATCCAGATCCCGTTTTTTCTGCACCATCACATCATGCTCAAAATGCCTGATACGAAGGCCCACACAAAACAGGGAGATCAGGCCCAGAAGTCCGGATGCAGCCAGCAGATAATAGGTCAAAAGTCCGGTGGAGAACAGGCCGTTGTAATCCAGGAGTATGGCTGTGGCAAAAAGCACCAGTGATGCAGAAAGTATAAGCGTCACTATCCAGCCCATGGACTTTAAAGCATGAAGGGCGAAAGTATGCTGCAAAAGAGTAACTCCAAGTACCATTACCAGAGCACCGAATATCATGTATACGGATGCTGCAGCTGCCTCGGCTCTGACTATGAGAACTACGCCGCCCATCAGTAAAAGTACGCCGATGGAGAAATCAAAGTTGGCGATGTTGCGGTACTCCTCCCTGAGGAAATATCTGGCTATCTCCCAGGCTCCTGCCACCAGCAGAAAGCCGCCCATGACGTATACGAAATTCATGAGATTGATCTGCGGGAAGAATATCATGATCCCGCCGATCACCAGGAATAAAACGGAGATCATCACCACTACCATCATCCCGGTAAAATTAGAATTTTCTCTCGCTGTCTTGCTCTCGTTCTTTCTCATCTCTTCCCCCTGATTACGCTCCTCCATGTATGAATTGTTCCTCGGCCATTTACGCTCCTCCCATGTATGAATTGTTCCTCGGCCGCTCCGCTCTACCTCTCTCGTCTTCCGACTCGGTCGGTGCTGCTGCTTCGCAGCGTCGTCCACCGGACGACCGCACCCCTTTGAATGTCCGTAAAGTCCTCACTCCTAAAGTCGTGAGTACAACGGACATACAAAGTGTATTCGGAACGCTCTCGCTTAAAACCTCGTCACAAATCATACATGATCGTCGCTAATAACTCGACATAATTCATATATGTCAGTCGCTTACTATACGTATAGGTTGATTGTACTACAATCGGATTGAAATTCCAACTACCTCTTTGCCCCTTTTGTATCCCTATTGGAAATGTGTAGACGGTTGAGCTGGATCTTTTTGCCCTTGACCTCCACCTCAGTGTTGTCGCCGCTGTGCAAAAGATAGGCGCCCACCAGCTCATCCTTTTTGTCCAGCTTCATGCCCCGGACTCCGATGGCTGCCTTCTTCTTTTCGGGAATGGTTTCTGCCTCGATGCGGAGGAAGTAGTTGTTTTTGGACTGCATCACCAGAGTGTCGTCAAAATCAATGGCACCGACACATAATACTTCATCGTCATCTGCAAGCTTTGTAGCCATGGAGTCGCGACGTGTCACATCGAACTCCTCTCCCGCCACCAGCTTGATCATACCGGTCTTGGTACAGAACACCACCTTTTTTGCCACCAGATTGGCCATGGCCTCAATATATATCACATGGTCAGTGGAGGCATCAAACTTGCTGACGTTATCAATGGGCTGCCCCTTGTCACGAAACTTTCCAAATGGAAGATCCAGGACCTTGATCATATATTGCCTGCCCTGGGAGGTAAATGCAAAAAGCTTGTCCACATTCTTGCAGAAGATGACCTTTTTACACTCTGCATCGGCGGCATCCTTATTCCTCTCATAGGTAGGCATGTCCACAACACGGGCATAGGCGAAACGATCCAGCAGAACCGCCACATCCATCTCCTCGATGGGCTTTTCCTCCACCACTGCCTCTGCCACATTATCCAAAACGGTGAGGCGGTCGGTGGCATACTTTTTTTTGAACTCCTTCAGGTCCTTGATGATCACCTTGGCCATGGAGGAGCGCTTTTCCAAAATGTCGGAATACTCCGCAATCCGCTGCATGGTCTCGGCATACTGCTGGCGCAGAGCATCGATCTCCAGGCCAACCAACTGCCGCAGGCGCATCTGAAGGATTGCATCTGCCTGACGCTCCGTAAACTCCAAAAGCTTGGCGTCCTTTTCGGACTGTTTGGACTTGAACTTGATGTTCTTTGTCTCGCCGTGCATCAGGCACTCTCTGGCATCGGCCACACTCTGGGATCCACGGAGGATCTCAATGATGAGGTCTATGACGTCACAGGCCTTGATCAGGCCTTCCTGTACCTCTTTTTTCTCCCGCTCTTTTCTGAGCAGGGTTGTGTACTTTCTGGTGGCCAGTTCAAACTGGAAGTCCACGTGATGGCGGATGATGGGAACCAGTCCCAGGGTCTCCGGCTTGCCGTCGGCTACAGCCAGCATGTTTACTCCGAAGGTATCCTCCAGCCTGGTCTTTTTGTATAAAAGGTTGAGGAAATAGTCGATATCCGCACCCTTTTTAAGCTCGATGACGATCCTGATGCCCTCCTTGGAGGACTGGTTGGAAATGTCAACGATGTCGTTGGTAAGCTTGTTATCGGAAAGGGCTGCCACGTCACTTAGAAACTTGCCGATACCGGCACCTATCATGGTATAGGGAATCTCAGTCACCACCACTGCGGTGTGACCGCCCTTGAGCTGCTCTATCTCCACCTTGCCGCGAAGCTTGATCTTGCCCACACCTGTGGAGTAGATAGCATGAAGCTCATCCTGATTGGTCACCATGCCTCCGGTGGGAAAATCGGGGCCGGGGATATACTGCATCATCTCCTTGGTGTTGATGTCAGGATTTTTCATGTAGGCGATGACGCCATCTATGACCTCACCCAGGTTGTGGGTGGGGATGGAGGTGGCCATACCTACAGCGATGCCCTCAGCACCGTTGATCAAAAGATTGGGGACACGGACGGGAAGCACTACCGGCTCCTTCTCCGTCTCGTCAAAGTTGGGCATGAAATCTACCACGTCCTTGTCCAGATCGGAAAGGTAGGCGTCGGCGGTAAGCTCCTGGAGTCTGGCCTCCGTGTACCTCATGGCAGCTGCCCCGTCACCCTCGATGGAACCGAAGTTACCATGGCCATCCACTAATGCGCGGCCCTTTTTAAAGTCCTGTGCCATGACCACCAGGGCCTCATAGATGGAGCTGTCGCCATGGGGGTGGTATTTACCCATGGTATCACCCACGATACGGGCGCACTTTCTGAAAGCTCCGTCAGGTTTGATACCCAGCTCATGCATGTCGTAAAGTACTCTGCGCTGTACGGGCTTTAATCCGTCTCTCACATCCGGCAGCGCACGGGCAATGATGACGCTCATGGCGTAGTCGATGTATGATTTCTGCATCACCTCGCTATACTCGGTGTGCACTATATTTTCAATTGTCTGTTGCGTGGCTCTTGCCATTTTTCAATCTCCTAAACTATAGTGTATTGATCCGCTCTCTTCAATAGATAAAACTCTATAAACCAGTATGCGAAACGAGAGAGGTATAGCGGAGCGGGGCGTGAGGAATAGATATTTATGATGTGCATACGATAATCTATATATCCAGCTCTGCTTCTCGCGCGTTTTTATATATAAATTCCTTGCGGGGCGGCACCTCATTTCCCATGAGCATCTCAGTGACATCGCTTGCCATACGGCCGTCCTCGATCTCCACCTGCTTTAGTATGCGGCGGGCGGGATCAAGGGTGGTCTCCCAAAGCTGCTCTGCATCCATCTCACCCAGACCCTTGTAGCGCTGTAGTGTAAAGGATGCGCCCGCATGCTTTTTCCGGTACTTTTCCAGAGCCTCGTCGTCATAGAGGTACTCCTCCTCACCCTTTTTTGGCATGGCCTTGTAAAGGGGAGGCATGGCGATATATACATGGCCCTCGTAGATGAGCTCCGGCATGAAACGATAAAACAGTGTAAGTAAAAGCGTGGAGATATGAGCACCGTCCACGTCCGCATCTGCCATGATGATAATCTTGTCATAGCGGAGCTTTGTGATGTCGAAGTCATTACCGTAACCCTCGGAAAAGCCACAGCCGAAGGCATTGATCATAGTCTTTATCTCGGCATTGGCCAGCACCTTGTCGATGGATGCCTTTTCCACGTTAAGTATCTTTCCACGGATGGGAAGGATGGCCTGATACATACGATTCCTGGCTGTCTTGGCGGAGCCGCCGGCGGAATCTCCCTCTACGATGAATATCTCACACTTGCTGGCATCCCTGCTCTCACAGTTGGCCAGCTTGCCATTTGTATCAAAGGAAAACTTCTGCTTGGAAAGCATGTTGGTCTTGGCCTTTTCCTCCGTCTTGCGGATCTTGGCCGCACGCTCCGCACAGGAGATGACCTTTTTCAGGGTCTCGATATTACGGTCGAAAAACAGCTGTATCTGATCTCCCACCACCTTGCTGGTAGCCTTGGTGGCGTCCTGGTTATCAAGCTTGGTCTTGGTCTGGCCCTCAAATCTGGGGTCCGGATGCTTGATGGAGATCACCGCCGTCATACCGTTTCTGACATCAGTGCCGGTGAAGTTGGCATCCTTATCCTTTAGATTACCCAGTTCCCTGGCGTAGGTGTTGATCACCTGGGTAAAGGTGGTCTTGAACCCGGTGATGTGGCTGCCCCCCTCGGAATTATAGATATTATTACAAAAGCCAAGGATGTCCTCATGGAACTCATTGCAAAACTGGAAGGCCGCCTCTACCTGGATACCATCGGACTCACCTGAAAGATACACCACGTCATGGATAGTCTCCTTGTTTTTATTGATATCCTTGACAAAACCTACTATGCCGTCGGGCTCGTGGAAAACTATATGTTCCGGCTCCTCGCCCCTCAGATCGTCATATATAATGGTGAGCTTCGGGTTGAGGTAAGCAGTCTCATGCATACGGCTCTTTACGTCCTCTGCCCCGAACTTGGTCTTTTCAAAAATGGTGGGATCCGGGAGGAAGTTGATCTTCGTACCGGTCTTTTTCGTCCTGCCGGTAACGGGAAGCAGTCCCTTGTCCAGCTTGATCACAGGCTTGCCCTGCTCGTATCGGTCGTGGTGGATCTCGCCGTCACGGAAGATCTCCACATCAAAAAAGGTGGAAAGTGCATTCACCGCAGAGGAGCCTACACCATGGAGTCCACCACTGGTCTTGTAGGCACCGTCATCAAACTTACCGCCTGCATGGAGGGTGGTGAAAACCAGGCGGGCCGCAGCCACACCCTTTTCATGCATGTCCACGGGAACACCGCGTCCGTTGTCCTCCACCGTACAGGAGCCATCCCGCTCCAATGTCACATGGACCTCAGAGCAAAAGCCTGCAAGATGCTCGTCCACCGAATTGTCCACTATCTCATAGATGCAGTGATTCAGCCCCTTGCGGCCTGTACTTCCGATGTACATACCCGGACGCTTCCTGACCGCCTCCAGTCCCTCTAAAACCGAGATCTTATCTGCACCGTAATCAATCTTTTTTGCCATAATATACCTCGCAAATAAAAACCTTCGGTATGGCCAGACCGCTATATCTAACCATACCGAAGGGATTGTACCACAAAATCTTGTGGGTTTCAATGCTTTTTTGCAAATTAATCGAACAAATTTTCTATTGCATTATGTTGGCAAAATCTTTAAAATATAGACCGTTATGGGGCATTGGCGCAGTTGGGAGCGCGCTACATTCGCATTGTAGAGGCCGTGGGTTCGAATCCCATATGCTCCACTCTTAAAAAACTTAGTTTTAAGCCATTTTTTTAAGATCGTAATAAGTCCTGCATTTTACCAGTTTAAACTGTATACTGTGACAGATCCGAGTTGATCTCATCCGAATACCTGTTGAGGTTTTCAGATATGCTTGTGATATTCTCAGTCTCTGCACGGAGCTTATTGTTCTCAGAAACGATCACATCGCTGAGGCCAAACACATCGTTAATGTTTTCAGCCTGTTCCTTGGTGGTAACCTCGTTGCTGGAAGCCACGTCATTGATCTTTTCAATGCCGTTGGCGATCTCCATGATACCATCTGCAGCCTTGGCAACATCATCATAGATGAGATCGAAGGACTCGTTTACTCCGTTCACCCCGTTTAAGCAGGCTTCCATGTCTCTGACACAGATATCTGATTTCTTATTTATCTCCTCAATATTGTGAGTAACTTCCTCAATAAGTCTGCGGATACTATCTGTAGCCTCAGATGACTGTGCAGCCAGGGCTCCTACCTCGCCGGCAACAACCGCAAAGCCTTTTCCCATCTCTCCCGCACGGGCAGCCTCTATGGATGCATTAAGGGAAAGCAGGTTGGTCTGTGAAGAAACTGCGTTAATAGTATCAGTAATACCAGTGATCTCGTCAATAGACTTAGCAGTGGCATGGATGAGCTCGGTAAGCTCGCCGATGGTAACATTCAATGTCTTTACGTTCTTTGTCATACTTTCCATCTCTTCCCTGCCTTTGCCTGAAGCATCCAGAGTCTCGTTGCAGAGGTTTCGAACATCCTTGGCATTTTCTACAAGCTGTCCGGAAGTGGATGCCAGGTCAGCAGCTGCATTGGCTATATCGTCGATGGAAGAATTAAGGTCTCCAAGCGTGGTGTTCAGCTTCTCGATGGACTCGCCCTGATTTTGGTTGGCATCCGACAGGGTATGAGAAATATCAAAGCACTCTCCGGCCCTGGTTGTCATGGAACCTGATATCTCCGACAGGCTCCTGAAGGTGGACCTCATCTTATCAATATATTCATTCAAACTCTCTGCCAAAGTGGTGATTTCATTATTTCCTTCAGGAACTATACTGACAGTAAAATCACCCTTGCTGATGTCTGTGATGCGCTCGGTAATAGTGGTAACTGGGTTGATCGCCTTGTTGATGATGATCTGCATAAAGATGAAAAGTATGAGCAGCATTACAAGTCCGGCCACGGAAGTGAAAATTATAACCTTCCAGATAGCGTCACTTAAGATCGTTGAAGGCACGGCGCATATGACCGTCCATGTAGTATCCTCGATATCAGTGGCAGTAACCATATAACTTCCGTCTGAAGTACTTAATGTCTTAACTTTGCTCTCAACCGCCGTATTACCCATATCAAGGGACTCAAAGGAAGACGCTATACCCTTTGCAACACCATCACTGGACTCCGCCAAAAGTTCTCCGACACAGTCGGGATTATTGCTTATGATGATATCCATATTGGTCTTGTTTACAATGTAAAGCTTAGCCTTAGACGAAATAGACTGGAAGTCATTAACCTTTGCCGATATCATAGCAAAATCGATATCACTGGCAAGTACGGTATTGGGTGCAGTCATAATGGAGCAGGCAACACTGGTACTTCCTGTAGCCGCATCAAGATAGGGATCTGATGTAAATATCTCACCATTATTCTGTAAAGCACCCTTGTACCAGCCTCTTTCCAGAAAATTAAAGGTCTCATCCGGAACCCATCCGGATCCATCAAGAAACACCATGGTATCTCCAAAGGCCATGTAAATGTCATGTGAATCAGGATCATCAGCTGTGGCACTTAAGAGTATCTGCAAAAGCTGATCATTATTAAGGGACGGGGCATTTCTAATAACCTGGGCGGTCTGAGCCACGCGCTCCTCAATGCTGTGCCACCAGGAATGGATCTCACTGGCATAGGTAACAGATTCACGTGCAAGGATCTTGTTAGTGAGAGACTGAATGTTATCCGCTGCAAGCTTGATGGTTAACTGTGTGATCACCACAATAATGATGGCCACGAAAATAACAATCTTACTAAGTAGTGTTTTTTTCAGAGACTTCCTTTTCTTTTCCTTCATGTTTGACCTCCTGTTCATATTGTAATTTCTATTTCTTAGCAGTAATGCTACGCCACTCGCCCTGCTCAAGGGTGTCTATGACCATAAATCCGGCATCCCTCAGGCAATCATACACCTCTTCCACTTTAAAATCTATAATACCCGAAGTGATTAGCACTCCTCCGGGCTTGAGTGCGCGGTAAAGCGCCTTTGGCATGCCCATGATGATATCCGCAAGGAGATTTGCAAAGATCACATCATAACCACACTCGGGTATGCGCCCTCCCAGGGTCTCGTCCTGGGACAGATCACCCACCATGAATTCACCGAAAAACTTCTTGGCATTGTTTCTCTTCATATTGTGATATGATGAGGCAACACAGTCAGGATCAATATCCACTCCTGCAATAAAGCCAGCTCCCAGCTTTTCTGCTATTACGGAAAGGATACCCGAGCCGCAGCCCACGTCAAATACGGAATCTCCGGGCTTCAGATACTTTGACATCTGCCTTATGATAAGCTGGGTGGACTCATGATGGCCGGTACCAAAGGATACCCCCGGATCGATCTGTACCACGGTCTTGCCCTCTGCCTCCGGACCCGGCTCCTCCCAGCTGGGATGGATGTATATATCTTCCACACTAAAAGCATGGAAAAACTCCTTCCAATTGTTGGCCCAGTCCTCGTCCCGGGTGATGGTACGGCTGACGATGCCGGCACCGATATTGATGCCGTTTTTCCTAAGCTCCGCAACTGCCGTGGAAACCTCCATGGCAATACGTTCACTGTCGGATCCCTCCTCCACATAAAAGTGGACCCGGGCGGTACCGTCATCCTCCCAGTCATCGGGAGTCAGTTCCTCGTAATCAGCCCCCTGGATCTCATCATGCACCGGCGCATGATCCTCGATCTCCACCGCATCATATCCCAGTCCGTACAGTATCCCGCAAACCTCGTCCTCAGCCTCTGTGGTCGTCTCAACCGTCAATTTGATCCACTGCATAATAACCCCCTACTATAGAAAGATCCTTCGCAACGCTCAGGATGACAATGAAAACGTCAATCATTAAAAAACAAGAGAGGCAACATCGCCTCTCTCATTTTATCATATATTCCGCAAAATGTTTATACTTAATATGCTACTCCCTGAGCGAGCATGGCATCAGCAACCTTCTCGAAGCCGGCAATGTTGGCGCCTACCACAAGGTTGCCCTCATGACCGTACTTCTTAGCAGCGTCATCACATGCATGGAAGATGTTCTTCATGATGGTCTGGAGCTTGCCGTCAACCTCTTCGAAGGTCCAGTGAAGTCTCTCTGAGTTCTGGCTCATCTCAAGAGCTGAAGTAGCTACGCCGCCGGCATTAGAAGCCTTTGCGGGAGCAAAAAGGATACCTGCATTCTGGAATGCTGCAACAGCCTCGGGTGTGGAGGGCATGTTGGCACCCTCTGCAACTGCCATAACGCCGTTTGCGATAAGAGTCTTTGCACTCTCCTCATCCAACTCGTTCTGTGTAGCGCAGGGAAGAGCGATATCACACTTGATAGACCAGATGCCGCGGCATCCCTCTGTGTATGTGGAGCCGGGAACACGGTCAACGTACTCCTTGATACGTCCGCGCTCAACCTCTTTGATCTGCTTAACAACATCAAGGTTAACGCCGTTGGGATCATGGATGTATCCGTTGGAATCGGAAAGAGCCACAACCTTGCCGCCCAGCTGTGTAGCCTTTTCAGTAGCGTATATAGCCACGTTACCGGAACCGGAAATAACAACTGTCTTGCCCTTGAAGCTGTCGTTCTTCATGCAGGAGAGCATCTCCTCTGTATAATAGCATAGACCATAACCTGTAGCCTCTGTACGAGCCAGGGATCCGCCGTAGGAAAGGCCCTTTCCTGTAAGAACACCTGTGAACTCATTTCTGAGTCTCTTGTACTGACCATAGAGATATCCGATCTCACGTCCGCCTACTCCGATATCACCGGCAGGAACGTCTGTGTCAGCACCGATATGCTTTGAAAGCTCAGTCATGAAGCTCTGACAGAAACGCATGATCTCGCGATCACTCTTTCCCTTGGGATCAAAATCGCTGCCACCCTTACCGCCGCCGATGGGAAGTCCGGTAAGTGAATTCTTAAAGATCTGCTCAAAGCCTAAGAACTTGATAACAGAAAGGTTTACTGAAGGGTGAAGACGAAGACCTCCCTTGTAGGGTCCGATAGCAGAGTTGAACTGAACTCTGTAACCGCGGTTAACCTGAACCTTGCCGGCATCATCAACCCATGAAACTCTGAACATGATAATGCGCTCAGGCTCAACGATACGCTCTATGATACCCTCTTCCTCAAGCTTGGGATTCTGCTCTACAACAGGCTCCAGGGACTCCAGCACCTCGTATGCTGCCTGTAAAAACTCCTTCTGCTCTGCGTTCCTCTCTGCAAGTCCATCGTAAACTCTCTGTAAATAACTGCTCTTGAATGCCATGACTGAAAACTCCTTCCTCGTCGCCACAAGCTTTGCTCAAAACATCCCGTGCAAGCACGAGATGTCGATCTCGCTCCGCTGTGTCTCCTCTTCCCACAAAAGCTACGCTTTTGCGGGGACCCAACAAATTACCCGGCTGCATGCTTTGCAACCGGGTATCATTCTACTTTATCGCGTTAAATTAGTCAAGCGTTTTTGAAATTTCAAAATGATAAAATTTCATTTTTAGCACTTTTAACACATGAAAGTAATTAAATCTGAATTATGTTGTAGATATTTTTTCACTTTTTGAGTTTTTCTACCGCCACAGCCAGATTGTTTGCTCCGCTCATGGACCCGTCAGTAGTCTCGAACTTCTTGACAAACTCATCCTTTTTCGTGACGTTTTTGATCTTGATCTTGGTCTCTGTCTCAAAGTGGTGACGGGCACCGGTGTTGCGGTACTTGGCAAAGACTGCACTGAAGTAAAGTCCGCCAACCACCAGACCGCCTATGAGTGAGTAAGCAATACCGGAGGCATCCTCACTGCCGAATATAAACAGGAACAAAACCAAAAACACCAGCAGACCAATTCCTGCAGAGACAAGCCCAATCCTGCTTTTGTTAATGGGCACGGAACCTATGGTCTCGGAGGTGCGGGCGTTAACTGCCACATAATGGGTCAGCTGGCCCTTTGATCCCGGATTCTCCACGTAGGAGTAAAGCCAAACCGGCAGGTAGGCAGCCATCCATTTTTCACCTTCCTTTTTAACATCCGTCTTTTCCCACCTGACACCACGGTCATACTCAGTAACATGATCGTTGAGGGCAAACTTTATGGCTTCACGCTCCTGGCTGTCCACGATGTTCTGGAGGTCACCCTTGTTCACATCTCGTTTTTCCGAAGTAAAGCCCTTGAGATAGTTGGAATCATACTTAACGCAGTTTTCCGTATCAAAGGGAAGTATGGCGTTGATGATGTTATTGGTCTCCCTCTCCTGTGAGGCACCTGCCCGGCGGGCAGATGACTCCACCGCCAGATCATCTATCTCCACATCACAGCCGCGCTGCACCTTGTAGCGATCTACCTTGTACACAGTCTCCTTATCATCATCATGGCCCCTGGTATAATGACCCTTCTCGATCTCACCTTCACCGGCAAACTCTGCATGTCCCTTCAGATCTACCAGCATGTAGGGGAAGTATACGCCCATGATGTTATCTGTGGTAAACTCCGACCTGAATCTCTTGTTGGCGAAAAACTTACGGCTTCCAACATACTCTTCTATGCGCCTCTGGGCCTCATCCTTTTTCATCTTAAAAGGAAGAATGGTGTCGGGCACCATGCCGTTGGGCACCTTGGAATTGATGGAAAGCATGTTACGGCACCAGTGACAGCGCGCCTGAGAACTCTCATTGAGATCCACCACAACCTCAGCTCCGCAGCTGGTACACTTCAGTGTCACGGTACTGTCCGCATTTTTGTCTATATCTGCCGCTCCGCTTCCGACCTGCTCGCCTGAAAGATCTCCCACGCCATCCTTCATCTCATCAAGAGCCTCAGCCTTGAAGGTATGTCGGCAGAAATTACATCTGAGCTCTCCTGTGGCAGCATTGAGGCTGATATCAGTTGCACCGCACTTGGGACATTTGGTCTGGCCGTCAGCGTTCGCCGCAGCTGTATCTATAATCTTAGCATCTGACATATGTTTCTCCTTATAAAAAAGATCCTTCGCTGCGCTCAGGATGACACAGAAAAACAACTGTGTCATTCTGAGAGCGCAGCCCGAAGAATCTTATCCTAAATACTTCGCTTTCATGGCGTCAAACTCCTCCTGGGAGAGAACGCCTGCATCCAAAAGCTCCTTGGCCTGCTTGAGCTTGGTAACGGGATCCTCAGCAGGTGCTGCTGCCTCGGGTGCGGGTGCCGCCTGAGGTGCCGCATTGGCTCCAACGCCTACTGCTGCGCCTGCTACGGGCTGCTGCAAACCTGCAATACCGTTGCCTGCCATATTCATCCCCATGCCCATCATGCCCATAGCCATGGCACCGCCGTTCTGGCCGGCAGCCTCCATGCCACGTGCAACAGACTGCTGCATGAATGAATTGCCGCGTGCTCCCGAAAGAGCATCTGCCTTTTTAACGTCGGACAGAAGAGCCTTGCTGTCTTCGTCGTATTCGATGGCTGCGATGGCAACCTTGGCGATCTCCAATCCTCTGTCTGTCTTCCACTGATAGTTGTTCTCCACAACCTCTGAAAGAGTCTTGGCAAAACCGATCTGGTCGCCCTGGATCTTGGCCATGCGATTGCCGCGCTCAGGGTCATTACTATACTGTGAAAATGCTGCCGCAAGAGAACCTACAACCTCTGTGAAGAGCTGCTCTGCAGCGTCATTGTCCATGTCATTGAAATCAAACACCTTGTTGTTGGTGATATAAGGTGCAGGAACAAAGTTCTTCAAAAATGCCATGGGATCCGTGATCTTGAGTGAATATGTACCGCGGCACATAGCACCTACCTGAGCGTTGATATACATATCATCCCAGTAGATCTCGGACTGTGTGCCGAACTTGTTGTTGGGGATCTCCTTTAAGTTGACGAATACGGCATGCTGCTTGCTGCCGGGCTGTCCGCCAAACTTGAAACGCTCCCATGACTGCTTGATGATGGACTCTACCAGTCCGTTACCTGCAAAAATGGACTGTGCATTGGGATCGTCGGATACATACTCATATCCGCCTGCCTCTGCCACCAGACCAGTGATCATATTGTCCTGTAATGTAACAAGTGCATATCCGTCCGGAACCATGATCTTACTTTTGTTGGTGATCACGCCCTCAGAACCGTGCTCATTGGATCCGCGCCCTGCGTTGGTCCCCTTGAATACTGCAGGAACCACACCTGCTGTAGCCGGTGCGTCAGCGGGTACGATAACGTCTAACCACTGATCACCCAGTGAACTGGATGCTGCGCCTACAAAAGCCTGAATAAATCCCATTTCTCTCCTCCTTTTTCTTCAAGATCCTTCGCTACGCTCAGGATGGCAATCCTTGTCATGTCATTCTGAGGGCGAAGCCCGAAGAATCTGTTTATAATGTGTCTCCCGGAGCAAAAACTCCGAAAAAAATTATAACACTTTTACTTATACATTTCTACAATTTCATTTGCCTCATCCGAAAGGGTAAACTCCGGCAGGTCCCGCAGCCTGTAAGCCAGGGATGAGGTGTTTTTTTCCGTGTCGGCAATGAATTCAGCAACCCATCTTATATGTTCTCGCAGAAGCTTTGCATCGACCTTGTCCCCCTCCTTTTCTATCCTGTCTGCAGTCTGAGCCAGAAGCACTATCATATCACTGTGAGCTTCCATGTCGTATTTCCTCAACAACAGATACCTGTCTATGGAATCAATCATCAGCTCATAATCCCCATAGGATGACGATCTGAAAGCCTGCATCCTCCAGGCGCTGCTGCTGTAGGGATCAAGGTATAAAATGTGGTCGATATGCTCTCCCATCTCATCTTCGCTCTGTGAATAGTACATAAGCTGTTCCTCGCATACGCTGTCCCAGGGATAGAGGGAAAATGATGCCCTGAAATCCCCGGCAGACATTAGCCCCTGGACCAACCCCAGCCAGAGGAAGACGGCGGTGAAAACAGCTGATATGGAAATTGCAATGGCGGAAGGTATCTGTATTCCGGACGATCCCTCGGGATCATGCGGTCGCCGGCGGCCGGAAAAACGTCCGCCTACGCGACTCACATGACTCCCTCGGAATCTGTCTTCTGTGAATACTATAAGAATAAGTATTGCAGTTATTGCGTAATATTGGAGATCAAAATCCCAGCCAATATGGATTGCGAAGATGATGAGAAGTAAAGCACGCAGTTCGTCACGAGTTTTTATTGCATCCACTATAGCCATAAGCAATAATATGATGAAGGCGATCATTGCCGCCAGGCCATGATCAAGTGCTATCTGGAGATAGTCGTTGTGTATGAAACGGGTGACATACACTCCGGTCTGGATAGCGGACTGTAACCTCATATATCCTCCGTATCCTAAACCGAAGGGATGTGACAGGATCACCGGCATGGCATCCCGCCAATATAGGAACCTGCCCCAGAACGTACTGTTGTATGAACCCACCGTAAATATCCTGGCAAAGGATGAAAACCTTCCGAACACAGCCAGTGCCAAAACAGCAGCTGCTGCCGTCCCACCGATAATCCCCGCTGTCAGCTTATAACGCTTTTGCCTGATGCCGAACCATATCATAAAAAGAGCAAACATGGCCAGCGTAGTCCTGCTTCCGGTCCATAGCAGCCCTGCCACCATAATGGCCAGCTTACCATAGTACAGCCATATGTCTTTCTTTGACTTCCCCTCGGTGCTATAAGAATACAGATGAACCACTATCGCTATCATTATATACAACGCCATAGTATTAGCATACTGGAAAAATCCCCCCAGTCGTCCCCCGGAGAACACCAACTCCCTGACACCGGGTATAACATACCCCACGGCACATATAAGTATCATCGCCACACAGTAATCCGCAATCGACGGCCCTTTACCTTCACCCAGGCAGGGGTAAGAAGAAACGCCGCTGACGTAGACGGACGTTTGACGTCCGTCGGTCGAGGCATTTTTCGCCCCCCTGCCGGAGACTGCATCACCGGAGACCTGCACCATCAAAACGGCAAACAGCCCGGCAGAAATGATCCGCATCAGTCCATAGAATGCATCCCCCTTATCAATGGCAACAAGAAAAGAAACCACCGCCGATGTAAAAATAACCAGCATTAAGACCATATAGCGATCCAGCGCAATGCTAAGCCCTCCATTTCGGCGCGCCACCACCATCAGCGCCACACACAGCACCGCCGCAGAAAAGAACAACAAAAACAGCCGTGACAGTCCTCCCAGAAACGGGAGGACCATAACGGCCGTATATAACATTTTAAGCGAATTATCCCGGGCAGTCGTCTTCATCAGTATCCTACGAAGTCACCCACGATCTTGATCTTGCCACTGGATCCTGTCACCTTCTTGGTAAATACCTTCTTGTATTCGCTCACATTATCCTTGTAGCAATGAACTGTCTTGATACTGGAGTTCTTAAAGCAGTTCTTAAATGCCTTCTTGTCTGTCATATAAGTCAGGATGGCAATATCCTTGAGCTTGTCGCATCCGGCAAAAGCTCCGGTACCGATATAAAGCGGATACTGAACAACCGCCTTCTTCAGCTTCTTGCAATCCTTAAGAGCGCCGGCAGCAATACCGTCAACGCTGTAGTAGTTGTACTCATCATCATAGATACCGGAAGGAACAACTATGCTCTTGATATTCTTATTCTTGGGCGCCTTAAACTCCACGCAGAAGGTGGTATTCATACTACCCACCTTGGTAACGGTGTACTTGTTGCCCTCATCATCCTTAACGGTCTTGCCGACTCCGGAATAAACGGGGTAAAGGGTAACATCCTTGGTAACCTTGTAGGTGTCGATATCAATGACATTCTTGCTGTCCTTTTTAGTAGCAAAGCCCTTGAAAGCGTATCCTGCCCTCTTGTCATAAGCCTCACGAAGAGCAAAAGGCTTTAATGAACTGCCGTTTGCAATGGCAAATACGCCGTTGAGATAACGACCGTCCTTGATGGTAATATTTGAATAATCATTACTCCACACAGGATAAAGTGTGATATTCTTTGTCACCTTGTATGATGTAAGGTCAATGGGAGTGCCGTTTTCCTTCTCAGCCCATCCTGCAAAACCATATCCGTCTCTCCACGCATAGTGGCCGATGTGTCCTACGGTATCTCCGGAAACATATGAGCCCTCAACCATGCTCTTGATCTCCTTTGACTCGTAGGTGGTATAGTTGTAGTCATAGTAGACATACTGACCATAGTATGCCACCAGCTGTCCATTACCGGCATTGGTGGTAACGGAATAGCCTGAGTCAGCACTTACCTGCATGGCAGGGATGGCTGCGATAACTACCGCTGCGGAAAGGATTGCCGACAAAAGTTTCTTGATCTTCATATTCTACCCTCCTTGTTAAAAGATTCTTCGCTACGCTCAGAATGACATACATGTCCTAAGCTGTTGCTTCCTCTTTCTTCTTCGCTGCAGGTGCCTTTTTGTATACCGTAATGACCTTCTTCGGGCACTTCTGTGCACAGATGGTACATCCGATACACTTCTCCTGATCTATGACTGCGATGTTGTCCTCTACGTGAACAGCATCCTTGGGGCAGTTCTTTTCACAGAGTCCGCAGCCGATACATCCTGCTGCACATACATCCATGACAGCCTTGCCCTTGTCCTTGTTGACACACTCCACTGCCACAACAGTGCGCTTCTCCTGATAAGGAACCAGCTCAATAAGCTTGCGGGGGCAAGTCTCGATACACTTACCGCAGGCCTTGCAGGCTTCACGGTCCACCTTTGCGATACCATCTACGATATGGATGGCGTCAAAGGGGCAGGCCTGTACGCATGATCCGAAGCCGAGACATCCGTACTTGCAGGACTTGGGACCGCCGCCGGGCACAAAGCCCATGATGGTACAATCCGTAGCTCCCACATACTCATATTTGTTGCCGGCCTTTTCACATGTGCCGGCGCATTTTACAAATGCCACCTGACGAACTCCGGCAGATGCCTCAACCCCCATGATCTCGCCCACCTTGGCAGCAACGGGATCGCCGCCAACGGGACACTGGTTCACCGGGGCCTCACCCTTTACGATGGCTGCCGCCAGTCCTGAGCAGCCTGCATATCCGCAGCCGCCGCAGTTGTTGCCCGGCAAAACATCGAGGATGGCTACCTCTCTCTCGTCTACTTCAACCTTGAACTTTTCGGAGGCAAAGCAGAGGAAAAAACCGATCAGGCAGCCCGTAGCACCTACGACAACAGTCGCAAGTAAAACTCCTGTAATACTCATACCCTAACCTCCTTATTTGATAACGCCCGAGAACCCGAAGAAGGCGATGGACATCAGGCCTGCAGTAACAAGCACGATGGCAGATCCCTTGAAGGGTCCGGGAATATCATTAAACTCGATCTTTTCTCTGATCCCGGCCATGATAACTATGGCAATGGTAAAACCTACTGCCGTAGCAAAACCGTTGATAACCGACTGCAAAATGTTGTAGTTGGCGGACACGTTGTTGAGTGCCACACCCAAAACTGCGCAGTTGGTGGTGATCAGAGGAAGAAAAACTCCCAATGACTGATACAGTGCGGGCACGCTCTTTTTAAGGAACATCTCCACGAACTGAACCAGTGCTGCAATGACCAAAATAAATGCGATGGTCTGCAGGTAAGCCAATCCCAGAGGATCCAGGATGAACTTATAGATCAGGCTGGTAACAAATGACGCTATGGTGATAACGAAGATAACGGCACCGCCCATGCCTGCTGCGGTCTCCACCCTCTTTGAAACTCCGAGGAACGGACACAGTCCCAGAAACTGTGACAGCACCACGTTGTTTACTATGGAGGATGCGACTAAGATAATAAGTAACTCTTTCATTATTCTTCACCCTCCTTTTCTTCCGATGCGCTCTCAGCCTCCTCAGGCTCCGCTGTCTTGGGCTCCTCAGCCTTTGCCTCAGCTTTTTCAGCCTTTACCTCAGGCTCCGGCTTAGCCTCTGCCTTGGGTGCTGATGCCTTGGGCTCGGGCCTGGTCTTTGCCTCAACAGCCTGTGTCAGCTCTACAGGAGATCTGCCGGTGCAGCTGGCCGCAAAGCCACAGCCTGCGCAACCGTCTGCCAGACAACCCTGTGCAGGAGGAAGAGGTCTGCCCTTTTCCTCAGCCTTTTTACGCACCACATTCATAGTGGAAACCAAAAGTGCCAGGATGAAAAATGCTCCGGGTGCCAGAACAAAAATAGTAATGGGTGTAAAGCCTGCCTTGCCGGCTGATGCATCTGCAAGAGGCAGAAGCTGGAAGCCGAAGGCCTGACCTGACCCGAGGATCTCACGTACCAGGCCGATGATGGTGATACTCATGGTAAAGCCCAGTCCCATGCCGATACCGTCGAAAAGTGAAGGTATGGGAGGGTTCTTGCTGGCGTAACTCTCGGCACGGCCCAGGATGATGCAGTTAACCACGATAAGGGGAATGTAAATACCCAAAGCGGAATAAAGTGAAGGCACAAAGCCCTGCACCAGAAACTGTACCATGGTAACAAAGGATGCCACTACTACGATGAAGGCCGGCATACGCACGCGATCCGGGATCACATTACGAAGCAGTGATATCAAAAGGTTGGAAAGTGCCAGAACCACCGTGGTGGAAAGACCCATTCCGATACCGTTAATGGCTGATGTGGTAACCGCCAGTGTGGGGCACATACCCAGCATCAGGATAAAGGTAGGGTTCTCCTTGAAGAGACCATTTATCATTCTCTCCTTGATACTATTCATTACCCTCACCTCCTTCTTCACCGCCGTCGTTGCCGACAGCAAGGCTGTTATTGAAATAAGCCATACCCGCATCAACCGCATTGGTCATGGCGCGGGAAGTGATGGTAGCTCCACTGATGGCCTCGATCTCAAACTCCCCTGCAGGAGATGACTTTGTAACGGAATACTCGCCCACGGGAATGCCCCTGAACTGGCTCATGAACTTTTCTTCCTTGGACTTCATACCCAGTCCGGCAGTCTCGGAAATATCCGTAATGGAATAGCCGTTCATGGTACCCTCGTTAGTGATGCCCATGGAGAAAGTGATGTCTCCGCCATAGCCCTCGTGGGATGTAAGTGTGATCACATATCCCAGAGTAACCTTGCTGGAATCTACTGCCATAAGTACATTATCGATATCCACTTTTTCATAGCCCTGTGAGTGGATGAACTCCGTAGCAGGCTCTGCCTGGGAAGGCTCCAGCTCAATGAAGGAATCCGCATCAGCAAATACCTCTCTGTAGGCCGCCTGGGTGGCAGCCTCGTTGGCAGCTGCGATGGGCGCCTTTGTGATCTCATAAACCAGACCCAAAAGCACGCCGGCCACCAATGTGATAGCCGCAAGGATAAGGGCATCTTTTACAAGACTTGAACTTTTATTTTCCATCTGTCTTTGCCCTCCTTTCCTTCTTTACGCCAAAAGCTCTCGGAATGGTAACTCTCTCGATGAGGGGCACCAGAAGGTTTGAGAAAACGATGGCATAGGATACGCCCTCAGCGGATGCGCCGAAGAATCTAAAGATACCTGTCAGCACTCCCAGGCACAATCCGAAGAGTACCCTGCCCATGGGTGTGATGGGTGAGGTAACATAGTCGGTAGCCATGAAAAATGCTCCAAGCATGAGTCCGCCGCCGCAAAGCTCGGCAGTCAAAAAGCCCATGTCAAATCCATGACCGCCGAAGATCAGTGTGAATACTGCGAAGGTCAGGATGTATGTGCCGGGGATGGTCAGATCGATTACTCCCATCAGGATCAAAAAGATCGCCCCGATGAGAAGTGCGATGACACTGGTCTCACCGATGGTACCGGGGATGGTACCGATGAGCATGCGCATGGAATCCACGGAACCGCCTGCCTTAAGTGTGGCAAGAGGTGTAGCCCCGGAGAAAACATCCGCATAGCCCTTGTAATCTGAGAAATTGGTCATGGCCCCGGTAAAGGAGATCACCAGAAAACAACGTGCTCCCAAAGCCGGGTTCATGAAATTCTGTCCCAGTCCGCCAAAAAGCATCTTGACTACTATGATGGCAAAAGCTCCGCCCAGAACAGCCATCCACCAGGGAAGGGAACTGGGAAGGTTAAGTGCCAGTAATAGTCCCGTCACCACTGCAGAGAGATCTCCGATGGTAACTTTTTTCTTAAGTAACTTCTCATAGATATACTCACTGGCCACACAGCTGGCAATGGTCAATACTATGAGCAAAAGCGCCTTGGCGCCGAAATTGTAAATACCGAATCCCGCAGCAGGAAGTAAGGAAATGATCACATACAGCATTATCCGCTGTGTATCATCCTTGGCCCTGACATGGGGATTGGATGTCACATGAAATGTCTGATCCATTCTTGCTTCCTCCTACTTCTTTCTCTTTGAAGCCAATACCAGCTTCTTGGCAGACTTGATGGACTGCGCCAGATGACGACGTGCGGGACAGCCGAAGCTACAGCTGCCGCACTCCACGCACTCAAGTCCGTACCATTTTTCAAACAGATCAAACTGCTTGTGCTCCGCATAGTCTGCCAGCTTGGAAGGAACCAGCTGCTCCGGGCAGGCCTCTACGCAGCGACCGCAGTTGATACATGCCGTGGTCTCATATTTTGAAGCCTCATCCTCACTCAGGCACAAAAGAGCCGAAGTGGTCTTGGTGGTGGGGATGTTGAGGTCAAAAAGAGCAAAGCCCATCATGGGACCGCCTGCAATAAGCTTTTTAGCCTCTGTGTGCAGGCCGTCTGCAGCATCCAAAAGCTCGGCAAAATTGGTACCGATGCAAATGGAGAAATTCCTGGGATCCGCCACCGCATCACCCGTAACCGTAAAGGTGCGGTTCATAAGGGGACGGCCGTAACGGACTCCGTTGTAGATGGCCACCAGTGTCTCCACGTTGTCCACTATGCAGCCTGCGTCTGCGGGAAGCATCTTGGAATTGATATCACGTCCCGTAACCGCATGGATGAGCTGACGCTCACCGCCCTGGGGATACTTGGTCATCAGGGGCTGCACGCTCATACGGCGCTCATTTTTCACCAGCTCGCTAAGCTTTTCTATGCAGTCAGGCTTATTGTCCTCTACACCGAATACGCCCTGTGCCTTGGGGAAGAGCTGTAATACTATCCTCATGCCCTCCACCAGCTTCTCGGGCTCCTCGATCATGCGACGATAGTCCGAGGTCAGATATGGCTCGCACTCAGCGCAGTTGGCAATGATATACTCGATCTTATCAGGCTCCTTGGGAGACAGCTTGACGTGAGTGGGGAAGCCTGCGCCACCCATACCGACCACGCCGGCCTCCTTGATAAGATTGATGATCTCCTCATTTGACAAGGACTCGATGTCCTCGTGCTCCGTAAAACCTGTCTCAAGGAAATTGCCATCACTCTCAATGACGATGGAATTCACCATATCTCCCACTGCCACACGACGGGGCTCGATGGCTCGAACCGTGCCGGAAACAGATGAGTAGATCGGTGATGAGACAAACCCTCCAGCCTCTGCGATCTTTTGGCCCCGAAGTACGGTGTCACCCACATTCACTACCGGCGTGGCCGGAGCACCAATGTGCTGTGAAAGAGGGAATACCAGCGCTCCTTTGGGCTTAAGCTCGCGAACAGGCTTTGACTTTGACAGGTCCTTCCCGTCGTAGGGATGGACACCGCCCTTGAACGTCTTTACACCCATTTCTCTCTCCTTAACTACTCTATAACAATACAATGTGGGCCAGATAAATCGACCCACATAGTATTATAGCACTTTATGCTTTTTTGAAAACCAAAAATTGAAAAAGATCCTTCGCTGCGCTTAAGATGACAGGGGCGCCAGTGATTCCACCTTCAGCACCTCGAAGCCTTCCGCCTTGCCTTTCAACTTTACGGTGTCACCCAGTGATGTGACAGTGACACGGTCAC
>JAILEN010000123.1 GCA_024687655.1 Lachnospiraceae bacterium
TGCGGATTCATGGAAGAAATAAACACCGGCACCATGCGGTGACAAACCTTTGACATATTACCATATTTTGTAAAAAATATAAGCCCGGTCAAACTAACGTCTCTTCAGCACCGCCATCGCTGCGTAGTGCAGCACTTCAAACTGCTCCGGGGCGATATCGTCAAGCAGTCTGCGGTGTTCCTCATCCCATTTTTTCAATTCGTCCTCAGATAATGACGCACCCACGCCACGGCAGGCTATCATCCTTCCATGCCAGGATTCCTTTGTAAACGGTACCATCACGTCATACTCTTCATGGTATTCCATATCAAAATACTCATAGACCACATCCGGTATCTGTATGGGATGCCTGGTTTCCCTGGCCCCCGTCCAGTCGGGACTGTATTTCAGCACAAGCTCCTCACTTTTTCCTGCTATCTCATCTTCAAAGGGAAGCCATGCCATATAAAGGATCAAAAGCTTTCCATCCTCTTTTAAAAGCTCATAAAGCCTGGGCGTTACCTTTTCATGATCAAAATACCAGAAACACTGACACGCCGTGATCACATCAAAGCTCCCTCCCGGAAAGTCGATCTGCTCTGTCGGGACAGCCATAAACTCAATATCCATATTTCCGGCTTTTGACAGATGTTTTGCCGCTTCTATCTGCTCCGGCGAAATATCTGTCCCGGTCCAGTTGGCACCATATCTGTACATGTTGCGCGGCAGGACACCGGTACCCGTCCCGAGATCCAGCACGTTCTGCCCGGCTACGCAAAGCCCTCTGTCTGCTATTTTTTTGTAAAACTCTTCCGGATAGATATCTCTGTATTTTGCATATTCCTCTGAAGTCCTTCCCCAGTCAAAAGCTTTTCCGGCATCTATCCTGCTATCTGTTATTATCATATCCGTACCTCCCCGCAACAGATTTTAAAAGTTTTTCAAAGTCACTTCTCACATCCTCCGGGGCGATGATCTCCACATCCTCCCCTATGCCAAACATCCATCCGAAAAACTGGTTGCTTACCGCCACGTTAACATGGGTCTCGGAAAAGCCCGGTTCCGCCGCCGGATGGATTAGAATATCCTTTCCGAACCGGTCAATCATCACGCCCACCAGTTCATCCCTGAATCTGATATGCAGGCTTTTTTCTATGCCGCCGTACATACCGAAGCTCTCCTTTGAGTATGTCGCCATATCAAATTCGTCAAAGATCTTTTTCCCGTCCCTGGGCTTATCTATCATGGTAATACCACGCATCTTGTCCACACGGTAATGCTTGATCTTTTCCTCTTCGCCATCGTAGCCGATGAGATAATAGTTTTCATCATCCCAGGTCAGTGCCCAGGGGCTGACCTCATACTTGTCCTCCTTACGGGGCACAAGCTCCTTTTTCAGATTCCATTTCAGGTATTCAAAGCGTATCTTTTTATTATCCGTGATGGCATTGTGGATCTCGTCCACATTGTAGTAGATACTCTCGTTCATGGTCTTGATACGACCGGATACCACCACCTGGCGGCTGAGCTTATGTGCTTCATACTCGCTGACATTTGCTGTGAGCTTTTTGATGAGCTGCCTGGACTTCTTTTCCGTTATGAACTTGGAGGACTGGATCGCATCCACCAAAAGCTTAGTCTCTGCTATTTCAAAGGGCTTTCCGATCACATGGTAATAGTAGTTCCTGCCAACCTTTTCTCCCTCTACCTTAATACCCATGACCTCCAGTGCCCTGAAGTCGTCATAGAGGCTCTTTCTGTCTGCCGTGATATCATACCTGCCCAGTTCCTGCCGGATCTGACCGATATCCAGCATATGATCCTCATCGGTCTTTTCCACCATGATCTGCGCAAGCCGGTAAAGCTTTAGTTTTTGATCCTTTCCCTTCGGCATTTCCTTCCTCTTCTTCACTGATGGCGGAAAGTGAATCCACGCATCAGATACAATGCGGTTTGCACAATAGAATTCTGACAATTTAAATCCGGTGAGGCTCCCCGCTGTTTAAACATGGTCCTATTTTATGGTAATATCCGTTCCAAACCACTTAGTGGAATATCTGGCCATGGTACCGTCGGCACGCATCTCATCCAGGATCTGCTGGACCCTGTCCCTCAGGGCATAATCCCCCCTGCGGAATCCTATGGCCAGATCCTCCTCCTTGATCTTTTGGGGAAGGATCAAAAAATTATTCTCCTTCTGGTTACTGACATAATAATATGCAAAAACCGAATCCGTGAGAGCCGCATCCAGTTCTCCGGTTGCGATCTTACTCATGATGGTGATATTATCATCCTCCACAAACTCGATGATACTCCCAAAGATCTCCAGCCTCTCCAGCTCAGTCTGGCTGGTGGCGCCACCCTGGACTCCCACTTTAAGTCCCTTCATCTGCTCCATGGACCTGATATCACTGTCATTTCTGACCACAAAGACCAGATCATTTTTCATATACGGGGCAGTCAGGGTCATCCTTTCCACCCTCTTGTCATCCACGGACATGCCGTTCCAGATGCAGTCCACCTTGCTGTGGCTCAGCTCCTCCTCCTTGGTACGCCAGTTGATGGGCTGGGGTACCAGCTCCACTCCCATCCTGCGACACACCTCGCGGGCCAGATCGATGTCAAAGCCCTCTGCCTCCCCGGTTTCCTCATTGATATATCCCCAGGGCGGGAATTTGGCGTCAAAGCCCATAACAAATCTTTTGGATTCAAGGATCTTGTCCAGAGATTCATCAGCCTTTTGCCTGCGGGCACAGCCGGTGCACAGCAAAAGAACTCCGAAAATGAAAAGACATATCAATAATACTTTCTTTTTTGATCCGGTCATCTCAGTACTCCTCAATATGTTCCGAACTAATCCAAAAACGTAATGCCTTCTCCGTAATAGTCATCCAGTCCCCTGAAATCATACCCCATGGCGCCGTATTTTTCAATAAATGTCCTGGTAGCCTCGCAGGCATTCACCTTTTTCTCAGAGTCGTGCATCAGCACCACAGGCGTCTTGTCAGAGGCTATGGCCTGATCTATGAATTCCGATCCTTTTTCCACCATGGTAGCTGCACTGGGATAGTCCGGAGCCGCATCCGTGGTGGATACATTCCAGTCCATAGGCGTATAGCCCCTGGCCCTCAGTTTATCCATTATGGCATATTGACTGGCATGATTTGTATACCCATTATTGCTGCCTCCCGGGAACCGCCAGAATCTGGGCTTTTGTCCGGTGATCTCCTCGATCAGCGCCTCAGTCTTGTCAAAATCCTCGATATATGCCTCCTGACTGGCATAGATTTTGCGGTAATCGTGAGTGTAGGTGTGGATCGCAATGGTATGCCCCTCGTCATATGCCCGCTTTACGATATCTGGATGGCTCTCTGCAAAAGTGCCGATCACAAAGAAAGTGGCGTGTGCGTCATAAGCCTGCAGCGTGTCCAAAAGTTCCGGCGTGATGTTGCCGGAGGGACCATCATCATAGGTCAAAAAAATGGTATGGGAGATATCCGGCGCGGTCACGGTAACGTGTACATTCTCTGACCAGGCCCTGTACTTTCCGTCACTGTCCAGTCGTACTGCCACATCAGTCTCTCCGGGATGTACTCCGGTCAGCATCCCGTCATTGGATACCGAAACCACATCCTCATCAAAGGATTCGAAAGTAACAATCCCAAAGCCTTCATATTTTGCCGAAAGCTTGTAGTCGCTGTCCACAGACAATGACACATTATCATCTACGGTAAGCTCAGGAAGCAATAACTCAGCCGGTTCATTTTCACTTTCATCATCTGCGTCTGCGACCATCGGCTCCTGTGAAACAGTTTTATCAATGCCTGAGGAAATATTAAAAAATAAAACCAGCACAACTATCAGAAGTATAGCCGCCGATATGTCGAATACTATAAGAGCAATTTTCTTTTTTGTCATCTCAGGTCTCTTTCAAAATCACCAATGGCAGGATCCTTACTCCTCACCCCATAAGGATCCCGCGATTAGCTTTTCGCCTTTCCTGCCGTCTAATATACAGCTTCATTTTACCTTATCAGACTATGATTGTACACCAATTATTACACCAACGGTTTATACACAAAAAAGCCTCCCGGGGAAATATCCTCAGGAGGCTCTGATAATACTCGGTTGTGTAGAAATTACTCTACTACTGTAGCAACACGGCCTGATCCTACTGTACGGCCACCCTCACGGATAGCGAATGTAAGACCCTGCTCCATAGCTACGGGATGGATGAGCTCGATGGTCATCTCTACGTTATCACCAGGCATGCACATCTCTGTGCCAGCGGGAAGGTTGCAAACACCTGTAACGTCTGTTGTTCTGAAGTAGAACTGAGGACGATAGTTGTTGAAGAAAGGTGTATGACGACCACCCTCGTCCTTGGTCAGTACGTAAACCTGAGCTGTAAACTTCTTGTGGCATGTAACGGAACCAGGAACTGCAAGA
>JAILEN010000150.1 GCA_024687655.1 Lachnospiraceae bacterium
TGCAGAAAAGCTTTTGGGAAAGGGCGATATGCTCTATTATCCCCAGGGCTATACCAAGCCTCTCCGTGTACAGGGGGCCTTTGTCTCCGATGACGAGGTGGCCAGGGTCGCTTCCTTTATCAAGGAACAGGCCGATACTGAATACGATGACAGTATAACAGAGCAGATCACCGCCCATGCTGAGGGCGGGGCATCATCTGCATCGGTTTCATCCGGCAGTGCGGATGCGGATCCCGGTGACGGCAGGGATGAGTATTTCGCCGATGCCGCCCAGCTTATCATTGAAAAGCAAAAGGGGTCCATTGGGATGCTGCAGCGGTACTTCAGAGTTGGCTTTAACAGGGCTGCGCGTATTATGGACCAGCTGGAGGAGGCCGGGGTTGTAGGTCCTGAGGAGGGGACCAAGCCCAGACAGGTGTTACTTACATTGGAGCAATTTGCTCAGTTACAGGATAATATATAGTGCTGACTGTCCTAATAGAAAGTATGGAGGTATGTATGAAATCTGATATTGAGATCGCACAGGAGAATGTCAAATTACCTATTGCAGAGGTGGCTGCAAAGGTTGGTATCAGCGCAGATGATATTGAGCCCTATGGTAAGTATAAGGCAAAGCTTTCAGAAGAGTTGATGAAAAAGCTGGAAGCAAAAGAGGATGGTAAGCTGGTGCTGGTGACGGCCATCAATCCTACGCCGGCCGGTGAGGGCAAGACCACTACAAGCATTGGGCTTGCTGATGCACTGAGGCTTCAGGGTAAAAATGCTGTGCTGGCCCTCAGGGAGCCCTCGCTGGGACCCTGCTTTGGCATGAAGGGTGGAGCCGCAGGCGGCGGATATGCCCAGGTGGTTCCCATGGAGGATCTGAACCTCCACTTCACCGGTGATTTCCATGCCATTACTTCGGCCAATAATCTGCTGGCGGCACTTTTGGACAATCATATCCAGCAGGGAAACGAGCTGGGGATCGATCCCAGACAGGTAGTGATGAAGCGCTGTGAGGATATGAACGATCGCGCTCTTAGAAATATCGTTATCGGTCTTGGAGCAAAGAGCGACGGTATGGTAAGAGAGGACCATTTTGTCATAACCGTTGCCACCGAGATCATGGCCATATTCTGCCTGGCATCGGATCTTGCCGACCTTAAAAAGCGTCTCGGCGAGATCATAGTGGCCTATACCTTTGACAAAAAGCCTGTAAGAGCTAAGGATCTGAATGCGGTAGGAGCCATGACAGCCCTTTTAAAGGATGCCATCTCTCCCAACATGATCCAGTCATTAGAGCATACACCCGCCATTGTTCACGGCGGACCCTTTGCCAATATTGCACATGGCTGCAACTCAGTCAGAGCAACCAGGGCAGCCATGAAGCTCTCAGATATCTGCGTTACTGAGGCAGGCTTCGGCGCTGACCTGGGTGCGGAGAAGTTTTTCGATATCAAGTGCCGCAAGGCCGGACTGACTCCCGATGCCGTGGTTTTGGTTGCCACCATCAGGGCCCTCAAGTACAACGGCGGCGTGGCCAAGGCTGATCTGGGCACGGAAAACCTGGAGGCACTGGGGGCCGGTATCGTAAACCTGGAAAAGCATATCGAAAATCTTCAGAAATACGGTGTACCTATTGTGGTGGCGCTGAATTCATTCTTTACAGATACAGACGCCGAGAGGCAGTTTGTGGAGGAGTTCTGCAGGAGCAAGGGTTGTAAATTCGCACTTTCCGAAGTCTTTGAAAAAGGCGGTAAGGGCGGTGAGGCTCTGGCCAGGGAGGTGATCGATACACTTGAAAACGGCAGGTCAGAGTTTAAGATGCTCTACGAGGATGATCTGTCCCTTACAGACAAGATAGAAAAGATCGCCAGGGAGATCTACGGTGCATCTGAGGTCACATATCTGCCTGCAGCAAAGCGTGAGCTTGACAGATTGACTGAGCTTGGTATGGCAGATTATCCCGTCTGCATGGCCAAGACCCAGTATTCACTTTCAGACGATCCCAAAAAGCTGGGATGTCCCACTGACTATACCATTACCGTAAGAGAGGTTTATCCCAGTGCAGGTGCGGGCTTTGTAGTAGCTATTTTGGGTGACATGCTCACCATGCCCGGTCTGCCCAAGGACCCGGCAGCTTATCACATCGACGTAGACGACGAAGGAAAGATTACTGGATTATTCTAAAATAAGATTCTTCGGGCTAAAAACCTCAGAATGACAATGGTCATCCTGAGAGTTTCGAAGGATCCTATAGGAGAAGTTAGAAATATGATATGTGCTCACTGTAAAGCACAAATTGAAGATGGAAGTCTCTACTGTAACCGTTGCGGACGGGCTGTCCAGATAGTGCCTGACTACAATGTTTTGGAGGATGACGAGCTTTTTGCCATGATACAAAACGGTGAAAAGCGCATACCCATATCCAACGATACCCAGGATGTTACAGTCAGTCATGAGGAAAAAAGAGGTCTGTTTGCCACCAGGAGTGCCAGACGAGTGGCGCTTTTGTTCATGGGCATGTTTGCCATCCTGATCGTGGGTTTTGTATCCATATATTACTATACCCACACCTACGGTTTTCTTATAAATCAGGGCAAGGCGGCTGCTGATGCCGAGAATTACGACAGCGCCATAGGCTATTACAGGGAGGCTCTGGCAGAGACCACAGATCCCGGAGAGTCGCTGATACTGATAGCTCAGGCACAGGTAGGTGCGGGCTATACCGATGAGGCGGAAAAGACGCTCTTTGAACTTTTGGATCTGGATGAAAACAATCTCATTGCTTTCTCCATTTTAGCAGAGATGTATAATGAGAACGATGACCTGGACGGTCTGGAGTCATTGGTGCCCCTGGCGGTTTCAGAGGAGCAGAAAAAACTCATTGATGATATGGTGATACCCACTCCGGAGTTTTCGATCCCCGGCGGTGAGTTCAAGGATGATATTGAGCTGACCATATCCGCGGAGGCGGGATTTGACATCTACTATACCATGGATGGCAGTACTCCCTCTGCACAGAATGGCAAAAAATATGACGGAGAGCCCATAATGCTCAGTGTGGGTAGTACCCAGATCTCTGCTGTATGTATCAGGGGTGACAAAAAGGCAGGACGTCCTGCATCAGAGACCTACACCATTATTTACGAGGCTCCGTCCCTTCCGGTGGTATCTCCGTCCGGAGGACGGTTGACCAGACAGACCAGTGTTACCATTACCACTGATTCACTCTATGCTGATCTCTACTACACATGGGATGGCACGATCCCCACATCTGCATCCCGTCATTATGAGGGCCCCATAGAGGTGCCTGAGGGTAACAGTATCCTGTCAGTCATCGCCATTGACAAGCACGGACTCATAAGTCCCGTACTACAGGTCAACTACATTTATTTGCCATGAAGATAACCATATTATGTGTTGGAAAGATAAAGGAAGCATATTTTCGGGACGCCATAGCAGAGTACAAAAAGAGGCTTTCGGCATACTGTGAGCTTATCATCACCGAGGTGGCGGATGATGCGGATTCCGACAGGGCTTTGGAAAATGAGGGCAGGCGTATTTTAGAGCGTCTGCCGGAAAAGGCATGGGTTACAGCACTTGCCATAGAGGGGAAAAAGATGGATTCCCCGGGGCTTTCGGATAAGCTGAATGAGCTGATGATAAGCGGGCACAGCCACTTTGTATTCATCATCGGCGGATCCTCGGGACTTTCGGAAGAGGTCCTAAAAAAGGCAGACTATAAGCTGTCTTTTTCGGACATGACATTCCCTCACCAACTGATGAGAGTGATACTTTTAGAACAGATATACAGAGCTTTTAAGATAATGAAGCACGAACCATACCACAAATAAAAGATTCTTCGTCGCTGAAGCTCCTCAGAATGACAATGAATTATGTCATCCTGAGCGTGATGAAGCTTCTGTCATAGCCAGAAGCCTGAAGAAGTCATCGGAGATGACTTCAACCAGATGAAGCTTCTGTCAT
>JAILEN010000170.1 GCA_024687655.1 Lachnospiraceae bacterium
GGGGACAGACTGTAAATCTGCTGCATCTTGCTTCGGTGGTTCGAATCCACCACCACCCATTAAGTGCCCAGTTAGCTCAGTTGGTAGAGCAGAGGACTGAAAATCCTCGTGTCCTTGGTTCGATTCCGAGACTGGGCAGAACAAAGACTCTGTGACCTGAAGTGTCACAGGGTTTTTTCATATAGGAAAAAGAATGGAGGGGTTGTATGAAGAATATAACATTGGGAAGGACTGATATCACTGTTCCGCAGAATGGCTTTGGGGCGCTGCCCATACAGAGGGTTCCCATGGATGAGGCGGTTCAGATACTCAGGAGAGCCTATGACGGTGGCATGAGGTTTTTTGACACTGCCAGAGCATACAGTGACAGTGAAGAAAAGCTGGGTGAGGCTTTCGGTACAGGATATATCGATCGAAAGGATATCATCATTGCTACCAAGACTCCCGCCAAGACGCCGGAAGACTTTTGGAAGGACCTGGATACTTCCCTTGAGAAATTAAAAACCGACTATATCGATATATACCAGTTCCATCTCATGGGCGAATGCTGGAAGCCCGGCCAGGAAAACGGTATGTATGAGTGCATGGTAGAGGCAAAAAAGCAGGGCAAGATCCGGCATATTGGCGGGACGGCCCATAAAATTGGCGTGGCCAGGGAGATCGCCGAGAGCGGATTATATGAGACTCTGCAGTATCCCATGAGTTATCTTGCAGATGACAGGGAAAAGGAGCTGATAGAGATCTGTCAAAAGAATAATGTAGGGTTTATCTGCATGAAGGCTCTTGCTGGCGGATTGATAACGAATTCCCGTGCTGCCATGGCGTTTATGTATCAGTATGACGGGCTCATTCCCATCTGGGGAATACAGAGGGAAAGTGAGCTGGATGAGTGGCTTTCATTTATGGATGATACTCCTGAGATGGATGGAGAGATCAGGGAGTTTATCGAGGCCGAGAGACAGGAGCTGACGGGAGATTTTTGCAGAGGATGCGGGTATTGCATGCCCTGTACCGTAGACATTCAGATCAATCAGTGCAATCGTATGTCGCTGATGCTCAGACGCGCTCCCAGCGAGGGGTGGCTAAGTGAGTACTGGCAGGGTGAGATGGAAAAGATCAATGATTGCATTGAATGTAAAGCCTGCATTCCCAAATGCCCCTACAGTCTGGACATCCCTACTTTGCTGAAAAAGAACTACGCCGACTACCAGGAAGTCCTTGCATCACAATAGATTTCTCTTAGGGGTTTATTGTATTTTGACAGGTGTATAAGTGGATATCTGGAAAAAAGGGATCTGAAAGCAAAATTGCGCAAAAAGGCTATTGTAAAAATACCTGCACCAGACTATTATGTATTATATAACGGAGATGCGGATGCGCCGGAGAGACAGGAACTTCATCTTTCGGATGCTTTTCTGACTCCTTCGCCGGGATATGAGTGGACAGCTAAGTTTATTAACATCAATGCCGGTAAAAACAAGGAGATCATAGATTCCTGTCAGCCGCTTAAAGGGTATTCAGAGCTGATCGGATACATGAGAGAGTGCGTGGAAAATGGCATGAGCAGCGAAGAGGCCGCAGATGAGGCAATTGACTGGTGTATCTCAAAAGGGTATTTAAAAGACTATCTCCTTCAGAGAAGAGGGGAGGCGAAGCTTATGTTGTTAAATTTTGATGAAAATGATTATAAGCATGCTCTTGAGATTGAAAGAGAAGAGGGCAGAGAGGAAGGCAGAGAAGAAGGGCTGGAGCAAGGCAGGGAGGAACGTGAAAAACTCGAGGCAGAAAATAAAAAGCTGAGAGAGGAAGTTGAGCGTCTCAGAGTTGCTGTGGGCACAGCATAGTGGAATGCTAAAGAACATGTAATTGATAAACCGACAGAAAGCAATTTCTGCCGGTTTTTTTGCGGAAAATCAAGTTTTTTCAGGGATTCTATTAAGTTTCAGATGTAAGTCACCGATACATGGTTTAGAGGTGTGAAATCTGCTATTTTTGCGTGCAAAATTATCTGAAAATATGGTATAATTCGATATATATTTGGAATTTTCAGATAGTTTATTTGGCAAAGGAGACAGAATGGAAACAATAATACATATAAGATGGGATGAGGAAGCAAAAGTATGGTACGCGGTAAATGATTACATCCCACTGGCACTTGAGTCGGAGTCTTTGGAAGACCTGAGGCGAAGAGTGAAGGAAGCTATTCCGGAGCTGATCGAGATGAATCATCTTGATGCACCCAAATACATATACTTCATCATGGAGAGCCGCGAGGAGGTATATGTATAGTGGCTGAATATGAGAAAATCGTAAGAGCTAAGCTCAAAGAACAGTCATGTGAGTTTGTTAGAAACGGAAAGGGCGATCATGAGATATGGTACAGCCCAATAACTGATAGAAGTTTTCCGGTGGATAGCAAGATAAAATCCCGCCATACAGCGAATGCAATAATGAAGCAGGCGGGGATAGATCATAAGTTTTGATTATATAGGTGTGTGGTGAGATAGGCTGAGTATGGAGGAGACCTTATGAAGAAAGTATCATGGATGAAAAGAATAATGGCGGTGGCATTGGCAGTGGCGACGGCTGCCACATCCTGGTCCATTGACTGGGGCTTCAACTCCATAGTTGCACAAGCTGATCCTTACACGCTGAATAACGGTCAGTCTGTATATCAGGTCTATACTGTCTCAAATGCATCCGAAACATTGAATTCTGTTACAGTCAATAACCTTTCGGTGATGGAAGGCGATGCTACTGTCTATATATATTCAGGTACTAATGTTGGAAACTACGATCCCACTCCGTTAGCACAAGCAACCATTACTTCTCCCAGTGCCACATCAAACATAGCGCTTGCTCCCGCTAATGTTTCCAAAAACCACAACGAAAAAGTAATAATAGAGTTCAGGTCCGGTACAAGCGCCACATTTTCGGCTATAACGGGAGCCGGCGAGTGGTTTGATAATGATAAACATTGGGGCGGAAACGGTAGCTTTGTAGTGTTAAATACAACGCCCTCATCAGGCGGGACCCAGGGAACCATGTTCAGTGCCAATATAGGAATGGCCAAGAACGGTTCCGGTACCGTGGGTATCACCCTGGAGGACGGATACAAATCAAGAGCTTCGCTGGTCACCTTTGTAAACGATCATCCAGATGTGGTATCGATACAGGGAAGCGTGTCATCCAACACGTCTACAGGCAAGGCCAGTGTGTCCGTAAAAGGTGAGGACACAGGATCTGCCACCATCAGTGCCAAGGTAAGCGGCACCGTGATCGGCAGTACGACAGTTAGGGTGGCAAATGCTACCGTTACATCCGGGGCAAGCACCTATACCGGAGCTGTCCAGAATGGCATAGGCGTTACTGTCACCGGAGCTAATCCCGGTGAATACAGCATTTCATATCCCACCAATGTTGATGACCCTGTAGTGGTAACAGGGTCAGGTACACTTACAGGGTATACTCAGAGCCTGGCCTCCGGCATGCAGGCGTTTAACCTGAATAACACAACTAATCTGACGGGCAATTTCACTCTGGGAGGCAGTGCCGGAAACAGGACGGCTACGGTCAATGGCAACCTGACCGTCACCGACAGCTCGGGGCACCATGCGACACTTTTATCTTCTGACTATACTATTTCGTCAGTGTCGGATCCCTATTTGGTTACCGTTAGCTCGGAACCAAAGAACAGATATGACATAACTATCACGGGAGCGGCACCCAATGTAACCGGTTCATATACATATCATTATGACCTGGATGCTGACGAGGGTGATAAACCCAGCATAACATCGGCCGTAGATCAGGTGACAGCGGCTGATCTCTATTATGATGCCAGAGATTTGACTTCATCTGTCAAGAGCCAGCTGACGTTTAAAAAGAACGGAAACGTGGTTAGCATGTCCCGATCTAACTATAGTATAGCCGTATTGAACAGTGCGGGCACCAGACAGGCCATACCTCAAAACCCCGGAACATATAAGGTTCGGATATATGGTGCGGGAAGCTATGATTCGTCATCTTATATAGATACGACCATAAGAATTGTTGCAAGACCATTAGGAAATGAAGGCTTTTTATACGATCTGTCGCCATCCACATTTACTCATGATGGATCTGTCGGATACAGGGCCGAACCTCAGGTGACAGTGACATATACTAATGGTAACGGTCAGGAGGTGGAAGTTAATTGCACCACGAGCTATCAGTCAAACACGGCTCCCGGTACCGGCACGGTGACTATGACCGCCGATGGTACATATTTTAGCGGCACACATTCAGCAAACTTTAGAATAAAAGGAGATCTGGCGGCCGCCACGGCTGACCTTAGTATCAATAATCAAGCCGGAACTACTGGCATTTCAAATGGGGCTGATTCCGGGCAGAGCGTGGATTATGATGGTACGAGTGTAACTCTGGGGCTGGCGATGTATTGGGGGACCACCGAACTTCATGAAGACACAGATTATACATATACTGTGGCAGGCGTCAATGGCGCAGTGTCACCTAATGCAGGAACGTACCAGGTAACAGTTACGGGAAAAGGGAACTATAAAGGAACCTTTACTACCACCTACAAGATCAATCCTATAAACATTAACAGCGCCGGCTTCTCATTTACACTTAATAATGGGGGAAATGCCACCTTTAATGATGCCAATCAGGTTCCCACAGGAGACGTAAAGAAGAATGGTACGACTATAGGTGCGGCCAACTTTACTCTTGATACCGCCGGAAGAACATTTAAGGATGCCGGAACATATACCATTACGGCTACCGGTATAAATAACTATACCGGTTCCCGCACGGCCACCTATACCATAAATAAGCTGAGCCTGGCAGATACCAATATCAGCCTGGTGCAGGGCAAGACATATTATTATAAGCGCTCGGGTAATGATATTGCTGACGGAGATATAGTAGTAACCTATGGCGGACATAATATAGACATAACAAATAAACTGCTAAAGTCATATGATGATAATGTAAATGCCGGTAATCATACAGCTACATTTACTGTAAAAGAGGATACGGCAAACCTCATACCGGGAACCACCAAAACCCTTGGCTTTACCATTCTACCTGGTGGCGAGGCTGTTACCATCTATGTGGACGGAACAGAATACGGTACTGCGAACAGGAATGGGTTTGTAGAAAAGAGCAATTTGGTACGCAAAGATTATACCTATAATGGAACCAGCCAGTTCCCCACGATCCAGGTGTATGACGGCGATGATTTGCTGGATGAGTATGAAGATTATAATGTATCGTCTGCGGATATGACCAACGTGGGTACAGGTACAAAAACCATTACTGTTACAGGTGCTGCGAACACTAATTATGCGGGGATCACAGCAAATCTGATCGTCACCATGCAGCCGAAGAGTCTGTCGGGGTGTAATGTTGAGATTACAAACAATTCTGGCGCGTTCAGGATCCTGGACGGCAATGGCAATGAGCTCACGGTCAATGAAAGTGACAGAACGGTAGATTATAATACCAATGTTGCGGGCGATCAGCAATTCCCAAGTATTAGTGGTACGGCCGGCAGTTATCCTATAAAGGTGACGGGAATCAACAATTACAAGGACTTTTGTACCGGCGAGATAAACATAGGTACAAACTCCTCAACTCTCACGCCGACCTTTGTGCAGGAGACGGTTGGACATGGATACATGCCTACCAATCCCACACGGGCGGATGCTAACACCTCCACCTGGACAGGCGGAAGTGTGCCTTATCTGGGTGACGTGCATGCCGGAGCAAGACCACACATCAAGATAATGAATGGAAACACAGATGTAACTGATCACTTTACGGGACCGACCTACACCGCCACCGGTGGCGATGGATTTGCAGTTAACTCTGTGGTAACGGCGACCTTCCATCCCAACACCAGTATGACAGCTCAAAACGGAGGGTATTTTAATGATATTACCGTAGAGTATACCGTTGTACCCATGCCCATGAGCAATACCATAGATAACAGCTATCTCGACAGCACCAACGATGATCGAGAAAAGGGTCTGTTTTACATAGATACGGGCCGGAATGATGAAACATATGATGTTAATACTGGAACTCACGAGTGGGCGCCGGTTTATACCTATACGGGAGATCCTCATGATACGATCCCGTATCTGTACTACAATGTAAAAGCATTTAACGAAAAGACTAATGGGTGTATCGACATACCTGTTAATGGCGGAAGAACCAGACTGGGGTATACAAGCGGTGCTTACAGCCTTGACCCGACCACGATAACCGACATAACTGATGATCCCGCCACACAGGCCCTGGAATCCCAAAATGTGGTTGTAACCTTGGGTTCAAGCTTTACCGGATCAGGCAGCCCGACAGCTGTCATCGACAAGATCGTTGCGGTTAAAAAGGGATCTATCAATGATATAGTGATAAAAAAAGCAAGTAACGCCACAACGTGTAAATATGGCGTATTGACTAGTAATTATGGCAGCATGCTGTATGGTCTGAGAGGATCAAATGCTTGCTTTGGAGATACTCCCTACGTGTACAACAAAGATTACGAATACAAACCTATAGGAACGGATATCAACCTGTGCGTCGGCACCCGGACATTTACAGCGGGTACTGATTACGAGGTTACTTATAGCAATAATTCCCAAGCCAGCAGAGACGTCACATCAAGTGGTTCTACGGCCATAGCTACCATTACTCTAAAGAGTAACAGTGCAAAGAGCATGTTTACGGAGGATACCACTCAAACTCCCATGGTAGTGCATTTTTGCATAGCTCCGGCCCAGCTGACAGCGGATATGATGATCCTTGGGGATGAGGATTTTAAGTATGATAATACCTTACAAACCAATACAGTGACGGTCAGGGTGGATGAGACCAGGGAGCTGCACAGTCCTGCAGATTATGAAGTAGTGGCCGGCAGCACGGGAACCATCCCGGGAGAATACCGGCTAAAGATAGAGGGTAGAGGAAATTATACCGGAACCGCTTACAAGAGCTGGTATATATGGGCTGACCTCAGTGACACCCAGAACTTTTCAATGAAGCATGGTAATTATGACCTGACAAACCAGATGCCAATCTACATAAAGCAGGGCAAAGCGTATCTCGATCAGGACAGGACAAAGGAATTTGATCCGTCAAAAGTAACCATACAGCGTATAGTGACCAGTGGCAGCGTGACTGCGCTGAAACTGCATGGCTATCGTGATGACGGGGTTTCAGTCGACAATATATCCCCTGCCTATGGAACCCAGTACAGCGTTACCCCCTCCGGCCTAGAAAGGTTATACAGGAGTGGCAACTCTAACAGTGGCTGGGGAACCATAACCGTAGGCGCAGTGGACGAAAACGTCTTCAGAAATGACGTGACATATTCAGTCAGACAAAAGGCCAGATTCAGTGAGGTGGAGATAACCGGTCTGAATGCAGTATATCCCTATACCGGGTCTGCCATACAGTTACCCGCGGCTCTGACATATAACGGAGAGAGGCTGTATGTGGGCAGCGACTATACCATAGTCTCAAATCCCAGCAATGCAGACAGAACCAATGTCACAGGTGAAGAGGTGACTATAAGCTATCAGGCGGCAAATAACGGCGGCTTTGAAAACGATGCGTTAAAGGTGTGGCATTTCAGGATAAAGTATGATCTGAAATCTGCCAACGTGACCCTGAAGCGTGGTGGTGAGACATTGATATCCACCCCGTATAACGGAAATGAGCAAAAACCGGATGAGGATGATATAACGGTGGTGTGCAGGGGACGGAATCTGACTCAGCTTCAGGATGAGCTGGGGTTTGATCTTTATGCAGTAGACTGGTCCACAGAAGAGGGCGCATACACCAACGCCGGGACATGGAACGTGGATATAAGGCCGGCTGAAGATGATTATTGCTACAACAGCGATGGTGATGTAGCCAAGAGTGCCACATACACCATCACTAAGCTTGATATGAACGCTTCGGATGTGACCATGTCTGCCACATTGACTCCGGCAGAGGCGACCTATGACGGGACTCGTAAGGAGCCTGAAGTCAGCAATGTTACTATGACGGTGACCAGCGGGTCCACGTTTGCACTGACAGCTGCGGACTATGATGTTACATATGGTAATACCAATACGAATGCTGGAGAGAATACGGGCGTTGTTACGATCACAGCCAAGCCTAATGGTAACTACAGGGGCTCGTTTACAAAGAACTTTACCATACATCCCAAGAATATCTCCGACGGCGATGTAGTAATGACTATATATGAGGCTGATACGATATACGCCGGAGGAAACAGGCTGGTACCACGTTTTACCGTATCGTATAATAACAGAAACCTTGGAGAGGATGATTATGATTTTGATCCAAGCGAGGACATCTCGGCGCCGAATGGCTTTATACCGGATAAAACCGTAACGCTGACTATCCACGGCAAAGGAAATTATACCGGAGACAAAACGGCAAGCTTTGTAGTACAAAGAACAAATCTAGAGTCGTTGGATGAGGATCATCTTCAGGTGACACCTCTGACCAGGGGATATGATGGTACAGAGACTCCTCTCTCCTCTATAAAGGTCAGGATCACAGTGGGTTCCGGTGAGCCCTATGACCTGGTCTACGGAGAGAATCATGATTATGTCATAACAGCTGACAGGACGCCCCTTAAAAATATGGGAAGTTATGTGCTGACCATACAGGGAAAGGGATATTACGACGGTACCATCACCAGAACCTACAGGATCACCAAGAGAGAGATAGTGGACGACAGTAACGAATTCAGGATCGTATGTCCCGAGCGGGTGGCCTGGACAGGAAATAATATCGACCTTAGTAATGTGATAACCATCACTGATCTGAGGATGAATCATGAGCTTGTATATGGCACAGACTATACCCTGAGGTACAACTGCGGTAACCTGACCTACTGCAAGGATGCATACACCGCCGTGAGCACACATCCCTATTTTGTGCCTACTATGGTGCCTACGGTGACAATAGTCGCATTGAATGCAGACAATGAAGATCAGGGTAACTATTCGGGCTCAGTGGCCAGAACCTTTACCATCGGAGAGGACATAAATGAAAAGGCTGAGGCAACGGTGGAGGCAGGTACCTTTGTGTATGACGGTGTGACCAATCACATCATATCCGGACAGACAGGGGTAGTGGTATCCAAAAAGGACCACACAGGGAACCTGACCTACGGCCAGCATTACGAAGTCACCTATGACAATGGCGTGGATCTGAAGTCAGCCGGAGAAAAGACGGCACACATTTCAGGCGTCAGGGCAGGCGGATACTATGGTTCCATCGATTATAATTATACGGTGGAGCCCAAGGCAGTAGAGGCCCGGGATACCAACTCATCCATTGATGATGATGTGACCTGCACCCTCGACCTGGAGAAAAAGAACATTGGCTCCAATTCATATTACTACACCACCTTTAGCGGCAGCAAAGTAGAGCCTAATGTTATCGTAAGGGATGAGAATCTGGGAACCACCCTGGTCAAGGACAGGGACTATAAGCTGACCTATACGAATAATACGACAAAGACCAACAACACCCTGAGTAACATGGCCACAGTGACCGTGAAGATGATGGGCAACTACAAGGATAAGACTACGCCGCTCTGGTCAGAGAGATTCTATATCGAGGGCTCTGACATATCAAATGTGGCCCTGTCATCCAAGTCCGACGCATATGTAGACGGAGAGTATGCATATGGATGGACGGGTGCGAACCTGAGGACGCTCATAGAAAATGATATCGTGGTGAAGGATGCTGAGACCAACGCCACTCTGGAAAAAGGAAAGCACTATTCCATAGGCTTCTCCGGAAATCTGCAGTCGGTGGGTAAGTACACCGCCACCATCAAGGGAATGGGGAACTATTCCGGAGATAAGTCAGTGAACGTGTACATTTACGGAGATCTGGCAGCAACGAATACTTCGGTGACCTCAAAGACGCAGCTGTACACCGGATCGCCCATCACCAATCCCACACTTACTGTAACCTGTGCAGGTAAAAAGCTGATACAGGCTACCGACAAGGACGGGGACGGCATGCTTTCGGATGAGACCTGGGCAGACTTTTATGTGTTTGACGGCTGGTCATCCAACGGATATGAGAGCTCAGGTGTGGCTCAGATAGTGGGAATAGACGGCAAGCTGTACAGAAACTTCAGGAACGTGGAGTATACTATAGGTCTGGATGGGGATTCCTTTACCCTGAAGGACAACATCAACGCCTACACTTTGTCCAAACAGTATCTGTATACCGGAAGCTCCATCAAGCCCGAGTTCACACTGGTGGATCCCGAGGGCAACAAGATCACTTCCAACAGCAGCAACACCACCTATTATGATGCCGGCGGAGTGACCTACAGGAGCAGCAAGGACGGCTCCGACTGTATACAGGCAGGTACGGTGACCATCACCATACCCATCCACACCTCTGTAAACGGCACCAGGAGAACGGTCAACAAGACTGTGGAATACAGCATCATTCCCAGAGCCATCTCCAGCTGCAAGATAGACGAGGTGGAGGTGGAGACCTATACGGGCAGTGCAATCACACCTGCTCTCAATGTATACTATGACGGCACCAAGCTGAATGAGAGTGCCAACAACGGTAAGAGTGCCGACTACACACTGACCTATAAGAACAACACCAACCCCGGAACCGCCAGTGTCACCATAAAGGGACACAACAATTACACCGGTTCCGTGACCGAGTACTTTACCATCAAGCCGGCAGACGTGACCACGGTGACTGCTTCCGGAAAGACCAAGTCCAAGATGAATGTGGCATGGTCCTCCGCAGCACATGTGGACGGATATCAGATCATCTACAAACAGGGCAAACAGCAGCGTCAGATCGACGTATCCAGGGACCAGACATCTGCAGTGCTGGCCAGTCTGAGCCAGAGCACGGACTATAAGGTACAGGTCAGGGGCTACGTGATGGTGGGCAACACCAAGTATTATGGAACTGCGGGAGAGGCCAGTGCGGCTACAAAGCCCAGTACTCCATCCACCAAGCTGTCATCCACCAAGAGCGGTGAGATAAAGGTGTCCTGGAACAAGAATTCCGGAGCAACGGGCTATGTGATATACAGGTCCAAGACCAAGGACGGAACCTACAGCAGGGTGAAGGTGATCAAGAACAACAGCACCACGAGCTATACCGACAAAAATCGGGCCAGCGGAAAGAAGTATTACTACTATGTGAAGTCATACGTGAGAAAGAACAACAAGACGACCTATTCCGCAGCCTCCAAAAAGAAGGGCATAACGGCTAAGTAAGAGTAGATTTTTTCTACATATGGTGGTATAATCTGACAGGGTACACAAGATGTACCCTGTTAGTTTTATATTAAGATCCTTCGACTCGCTGCGCTCGCTCAGGATGTCAAAGGGGGCTGCGCTCGGTTTTTTTCGGAGAGACAGATGGACACTACTTTAAACGATCAATTTCATATAGATAACAAGGGGCATGTGGAAAACGGGGTCACCAAGTTTACCATCGGTGAGTTCACCTTTGACACTTTCCATGAATATCGTGACGCCCAGGAGGATATCAAAAAGATCAGCGCCATCCACAAGGAACTGGATGTCCATGATCCGGAGGTGGCAGTACGAATCTATACCCTGATCCGTGACGGCAAGATCCATTTCAAGTCACCTGTGGGTCAGCAGTTTACCGATCATATCTCCGACATACTGGCTGATCAGAACGTGGACCTTTTGGAGGACAAGGCCGTGGTGGACGAGGCGGAGAAAAAGGGTAAGCCATCCCATGTTCTGGGCATCGCCCTCATCGCCCTGGCGGCGGTGGCCTTTTCCTATTTCGGGGTCAGCGAGATCGAGGACAGGCTGACGGCCAAAAAGTACAGCAAGCTGGCGGAGGATACCCAGAGTACGGCGGTGGCGACCCTGCCGGGAGATACCGGAGAGGACACTGGGGAGGGATCCCTGAACTATTCCATCAGTGCCACCTCACCCTTTGCCTGGGCTCCCACTATTAACCGTGACAATCTCATGATTTTGCCGGAGTACGAGGCGCTGGTGCAGAAGAATCCGGATACGGTGGGCTGGCTGACTGTGCCGGGGACGGATATCAACTATCCCGTGGTGCAGAAAAGCGAGGACAACGACTATTACCTGAACCACTCCTTTGAGGGAGAGGATGACAGTAACGGTGCGCTTTTTGTAGACTACAGATGCGACATAGTAAACGAGCACAGCAACACCATCATCTACGGACACAACATGAACTCGGGGCTGATGTTCGGTAATCTGGACGCCTATCTGGATCAGGAATACTATAATACACACAAGAAGGTGACCTTTAATACCATATATGAGCACAGGACCTATGAGATCGTGGCGGTCTGCCTGTCCCGCGTGGAGTACCAGGATGACAATTCCTACAGATATTACAATTTCATCCAGGCTGAGAACCAGGCGGAGTGGGACGCTTTCGTAAACAATGTGAGCCGGCTGTCCATTTTCTCCAAGAAGATCGATCTGACGGAGACGGATAAGGTGCTGACGCTGTCCACCTGCAACAGCTATACGGAGGACGGGCGGCTGTTTGTGGTGGCAAAAAGGATAGAATAAAGATCCTTCGACTCGCTGCGCTCGCTCAGGATGACATGGGAGAAACTCAGGATGACATGGAAAACTCAGGGTGACATGGGAGAAGAGCTCAGGATGACATGATGGGAAAGTCCGGGATGATATGAGGTGGAAGCTCGGAATGACGGGATTTTCTTGCATTATGTGGTTGGTTGATGTATAATACACAATATATTGTGTTTCCGGGGTCCGGGTTGCCGGTGGTCCCGGATAATTTGGAGTAGAGATACTTATGAGATTAGGGACAAGGGTCGGATGGGTACTCATCGCCATAGCGGTGATACTGTCGGTATGGGTCATATCCGCGGATGAAAATGAGGCCAATAACCAGGTCACTGAGGACGGCTTTACACTCAATGAGGCCGGTACCGAGGTTCTTTCATATAACGGTAACGGAGGGGCTGTCACTATCCCCGCCGGAGTCAGCACCATCGACAGCGGAGTTTTTTCCAACCAGACCAATATCACATCAGTCAGCATGCCGGATACGGTTTACAATCTGGGGACGGGAGTATTTTCGGGATGCACCGGACTCAGCTCGGTATCATTGAGCGGCAACCTTTCATCCATACCTTCCAATACCTTCAATGGCTGTTCATCACTGGGGAGCATATCCATCCCCTCATCGGTGACCTCCATAGGGTCGGGAGCGTTTCAGGGATGCAGCGGCATCTCCACCATCAGTATACCCGCCAGGACATCCTCGGTTGATTCCGGCGCCTTTGACGACTGCCCCAATCTGACGGCCATCAATGTAGCCGGTGGCAACTCATCCTATTCATCATATGACGGATGCCTGTACAACGCCAACGGGTCCAATCTCATCAGATGCCCGGAGAACAAGGCCACCGTCAACATCTCACCCAACTGCACATCCATAGGCGGAGGGGCTCTGAGAGACTGTACATCAGTTGACAGCATTACCATCCCGAAAAAGGTGACCTCCATTTCGGGAGATGCATTTTCATCATCTTCTCTGAAGACCATATACGGATACAGCGACAGTACTGCGGAGAATTTCGCCAGCACTTACGGATACAGCTTTATACAGCTGGACAACAACAGCTCCGGCAGCACAGCGCCCTCCAGTAGCAGCAGTTCATCGTCAGAGGACGAGGATGATGACGACATCGACGACGAGGACGATGAAGATGATGAGGAGGGCGACGAGGATGATGACTCGTCGGATGACGATGATGACAGTGGATCCGGCGGATCGGGATCCGGCTCGGGTGAGGGTGGATCCGGCGGATCGGGCGGCGGCTCCGGTGGAGGCGGCAGCACATCAGGCGGGCCCTCCGGAAGCGGCGGACACAACAAGGATGCCACTCCCAAGACCGCAGACGGAGATGTGGATCCCAGGTTTATGTTTTCGCTGGCGCTGCTTTTGGCAGGTGGAGCGTTTATCATTTTCTCCGAGAGGAGGAGGATAGAGTATATCACCAGTCATAGAAGATAAAAGATCCTTCGCGACCCTCAGGATGACAGACGGGCGAGGGGTCTCAGATAACATATATAAATTAATAGTGTAACAGCTGGGGGTGCCCTAATGGGCTGAGAACATACCCTTTGAACTTGATCCGGTTAGTACCGGTGTAAGAAAGCCTATACGGGAATCCTCCGGCATAATTATATGTAAGGAGGTTTTATTATGTTTTTCAATTATGTGGAAGAAGACGGAGCGTACGCGCTGACTACCGGAGGCTATGTACTGTCCATTATCATTATGGTGGCAGTATTTGTGATAGGTATCATCATAGCCGGGCGCAGGGCAAAGATCACCACCAGGCAGCTGACTTTTTCGGCAGTGTCCCTGGCGCTGGCATTTGTGTTGTCCTATATCAAGATCGTGCAGATGCCCTGGGGCGGAGCAGTGACGCTTTTATCCATGCTCTTTGTTACAGTGGTGGGATATTTTTACGGTCCTTCAGTTGGCTTTATCGCAGCGTTCGCTTACAGTATGCTTGAATTTATCCAGGATGGAGGTGCATATATGCTTTCGCCTGTGCAGGTTTGCATGGACTATCTCTTTGCATTTACTGCCCTCGGCGTATCAGGCTTTTTCTCCAAAAAGAAAAACGGTCTGCTGACCGGGTATATCTGTGCGATACTGCTTAGGGGACTTTTCCATTCGATAGGTGGATATATGTTCTGGATGGATTATATGCCTGAGGACTTTCCGGCAAGTCTGTCTGCCATCTACCCTATAGTTTACAATTACTCCTATATCCTGGCAGAGGGTGTCATTACGGTGATAGTGATCTCAATACCCGCAGTGAAAAAAGCTGTAGAGACTGTGACCCGCCAGGCAAGGGGAGAATAAGATTCTTCGCTTCGCTCAGAATGACAAAGTAAGTAGCCCGTGTCCTTCTGAGGGCGAAGCCCGAAGAATCTCTTATTTATATTCACCGCCGGCGATGACTGTGTTTTTCGGCAGGGTGACCATGAAGGAATTGGACCGCTGGAAGACGGAGGAGGAGTTGTCCATAAAGGAATCTCCCACGTGCCCCACCTGGATGGTGTCGCCGTCATGGATATCCTTTTCATCGATGGAGAGCACCTGTCCGCTCATGTAGGTGGTGTCCACCTTTTCGTCATTGACAAAGACCTTGGACCACCTGGTAAATCCGTCGCCATAGATATAGAGCCTGTCGGCAAAGCGGTAGGTCCGGTCTATGGAGATATCATACATGCCCATGGCAATATCGGTGGAGGGATAGGGATCCCCGTCCCCATAGAGGTATCGCCTGCCGTACAAAAGATCGTACTGCAGGGTACCCAGATCATAAATATATCTGTCGCTGCCGGCCTTTACGCCGGCAGCTATTTTTGCCTGATTGTATTTAAAAAAGTTGCCCTCGTGGATCCCGAGCCGGTCCATGTATTCAGCCACCACCTGGTAGGCATAGAGGTCTGCGTCCTTTTTTTTCATGCCAAAATTATTCCAGGTAACGTATTTGGTCTGGTACAGATCCCGGGTCTTAACCTCCCTCTCTCTATGTCCTATGGTGGGCAGGTGATCGCCAAACATGATCACCAGTGTATCCTCTCCGGTAGAATTAAGGGCCATGATATAATCCTGCATCCAGTTGTCCATATTATGGAGCATGTTGATATAGTAGAGCCACTGGTAATTTGCGGCGGTGGTCTTGCCCTTTGTAATGACGCCAATGGCCGGATCCTTGATAACCTCGTACCCGGGGTAGTCGCCGTGAGTGCCGACGGTGATGGTATAGACAAAATCGGGGCCGTCGGTGGCTGCCATGGCGTCCAGGGTGGGCTGTATCAATATACCATCCGTAGGCCAGCTGCCCATGGGGGTGTAGTCGGTGATGTCCAGGGTCTCCTCGCAGATAAAGCGGTCAAAGCCCATTTTTGAAAAAGCGTTTTTCCGGGAATAGAAGTCTCCGCCGTAGTTGTGGACTGCAGTGGAGGAATAGCCCAGGGGCTTTAGCACGGAGGCTGCGGACTCGCAGTTTTTTATATCCTTGAAAACCGTCTTCTGGGGATATTCTCCCGGTCCGAAGAACTGACAGGTCATGCCTGTAAGCACCTCGAACTCCGTGTTGCAGGTGCCGGCGCCTACCACCGGAGCGGTCATGTGACCTGTGGAGTAGTTGTCCTCCAGGTAGTGGAAAAAGGGCATGGGATCCTCGTCGCAGATGATGAAGTTGGCCTCGTCCACATCAAAATATGACTCCAAAAGGACCACGACGATATTGGGTGCATCCCCGGGATCCAGGGTGGTCTCATCATCGTTGCTTTTTCTGAGGATGGAGCGGATGGTCTTTTCGCTGTAGCCCAGGGGCCGGGTCATGCCGCGGTCAAGGGCGCTGGTGGCAAAGCCGTAGATATAGCCGTAATCGGAATATCCCTGTGCCAGGTTTCCAAAATAGGAGGTGAGGACTCCCGTTTTACGGAGACCGTAGGTGAGGGGGATGACGGAGATGAAGGACAAAAGGATGATGCATAGCCTGACGGGAAGGGAGAGGATGGACTCATCCGGTTTTGTTATTTTAAAAAGAATGATGAGATAAATGATATAGCCCAAAATGGCCGAGGCGGAAACTATGGCCTGGCCCCAGGAGAAGTAGTTGGTGTTTTGCATGGTCAAAAGATCCCCCACCATACCGATGTCGGAAAAGCCGAAGGGGGAGACCCGGTTGAAAAGGATGATGCAGTTGATGATCCCCAGGGTCACGAAAACCGCGGAGATGAGCATCCTCCAGAAGGTGCGCTTTTTTCCTATAAAGCTAAGGAGATAAACCACGAAGATGAGATATGAATTGTAGAGGAAGGCTCCCGTGCGCTCGGTAACGAAAAGCCACGCCTCGCTGAAGCTGTGGCGGGACATCCATTCCAGGGCGAAGCACATCATAAGAGACAGCGGTATGTGCAAAATCACCGCATATCTTTTCATAATGGAGTTAATCTTGTTGCTCTTAGCTTCTTCCATTGGTTTTATTTATGTGTTAAAATTACAGTGCTTTATGATCCTTCAGGCGGCTGTCCTTGGGATGATAAGGAGCATTAAAGATCCTTCGCTGGGTTGAAGTCATCTCCGATGACTTCTTTGGGCTTCTGGCTCTGACAGAAGCTTCACCACGCTCAGGATGACAAAGGAACTTTGACAAGGGCGGCGTACGGGATGAATTATAGCACGATTTTTTACAGATGGCAAAGGAGAAACTTTGGAGCTTACATTTCGGGATAAGAAGATGTCGAAGGAGACAAAGCGACGTATACTGCTTTTGATAGCGGTATTTTTTGTTGCATTGCTCTTTTTCAATTTTGTCCTGAACTTCAAGGAGAGCGAGACGGCCACGGCCATGACGCCGCCTTCCCTGCCGGTGATCACCGTGGACAGGGAGGGGCTGAGCGAAGCCAGGCTCTTCGGATATAAAAAGGAAATGGACGCCTGCTACATGAGGGATACGGTGCTGGCGCTGGATGAGAACAGGACCATACCCATGACCATCCATACCCACGGTGCCAGGATAGAGGGGCTGTCCTATGAGATACGCAGTACGGACACCACCAGAAAGATCGCCGAGACCGAGATAACCGATCTGGAGAGGGATGGGGATGTGATCACAGCCGCGCCCTCCCTGGAGAACCTCATCGAGGAGGGTGAGGAATACCTTTTGGTCATCAAGCTGGGAGTGGATGGAGAGACCATCAGGTACTACACCAGGATAATGATGACCGGTGACAGCTATGCCAGGGAGTGCATGGACTTTGCGGTTTTGTTTTCCAAGAAGGCCAGGGCAGGCAAGCAGGAGTTTCTGGCTACCTATATGGAGCCGGATCGGGACTATGCCGATGACGAGCTGTCCCACGTGACCATACACTCGCCCCTGGACATGGTGGCCTGGAGTGGGTTTGAGGGCAAGCTTTTCGAGGATCCCGTGGCGGAGATCAAGGATATCAATTCGGACTACTGTGCCATCGAGCTGTATTATATTTTGCAGGCTGACTCGGGTGTGAGCCGGTATTACAACGTGAGGGAGTACTTCAAGCTGCGCTATGGCAGTGAGAGGATATTCATGCTGGACTATGACCGTACCATGGAGGAGATCCTGGATGAGGACAGGATCAGGATAGAGGGCAATGTGCTTAGCCTGGGACCCCACCCCGGAGAGCTGTCCTATCTGTCCAACGAGACCGGATCCATAGTGGCCTTTACCCAGGCGGGCAGCCTCTTTGAATACAACGAGAATACCGGTATCATGACCGGAGTCTACGATTTCAGGCGGGATGACTTTTTGGACTGGCGGGCGGGACATGACGAGCACGCCATCCGTATCCTGAACATCGACGAGAGCGGCACCATGGACTTTGCGGTTTATGGATATATGAACTGCGGCAGCCATGAGGGAGAGTGCGGCATTGACCTTTTCCACTATGACGCCGCCACAGGCAGGGCCAGGGAGAGGATATTCATCTCCTCCACCGACTCCTACCAGATCCTCTCCGCCAGGTTTTCAAGCATACTATACATGTCTACCAAAAACGTTTTCTACATCATGGTGGACGGGACGCTTTTGGAGGTCAACCTGGGCACCATGACAAACCGGGAGGTGGTGACCGGTCTGTCGGAGGGGCAGTACGCTTCATCCAAGAGCAGCCGCTATTTTGCCTACATCACAGAGGAGAATGTGGCCGACTCCATCCATATGATGGATCTGGAGGAGGGTACTTCCTACGAGATCACTGCCAGGGAGGGCTCCCTGCTGCGTCCCGTGGACTTCCTGGATGAGGACTTTGTGTACGGCAACGTGAGGGAAAAGGATATAAGTCCCGACGCCACCCGTCACATGATATACCCTATGAACCAGCTTTTTATCAGGCAGAGCGATGACGAGGACGGCAAGGTCCTGAAGAAGTATAAAAAGACGGGATACTACATCACTTCATCGGAAAAGGACGGTACCACCCTGGTGCTCCACCGTGTGGTAAAAAGCGGCGATACCTACAAGAGCGCGCCGGACGATACCATCCGCAATTCATCCGGTGAGATGAACAAGGAGGTGGAGGTGTCCACGGCGGAGGACCCCATCACAGGCAGCGGCATGCAGATCACCATGACGGATATCGAGTCCCTGGCCCATAAGGAAAACAGTACAGGCAGATCCGAGCTGGTGCTTTTGGACAAGGGGATGAGTATCTCGGTGTCAGCCGGTGAGAACAGCGACATGTATTTTTCCTATGTGGGATCCCAGATCATCTATGCAGGCAGCGACCTGACCAGGGCCATCGCAGAGGCCGACGCCCAGATGGGCATAGTGGTAGATACCAGGAGCCACTACATATGGAAGAGAGGCAGACCCTCCGTCAAGGACCCCATCACCGGCATAGTGGTGGGAAGTACCGATGCGGACGCCAACTCTGCGGCTAAGTGTCTGTCGGCCATGCTGGGTCTGGCAGGAGAGAATGTACAGGTCAACGAGCTTTTGTCGGCAGGGGAGTCACCGGAGGCCATTTTGAGAAGCGCCATGAAGGATCGTATGATACTGGATGTGACGGGATGCAGCCTGACGGAAGTGCTTTACTATGTGGGCAGATCCATGCCGGTATATGCGGGAATGGGTGCAGACGACGCTCTTTTGATAACAGGATATGATATGTACAACGTGATCGTATATGATGCGGACGCGGGTGAGAATAAAAAGATCGGACTGAAGGATGCGGCGGCCCTTTTTGAGGAATCGGGCAACGAGTTTTTGACTTACATGGAGGAAAAGTGATGTACAGGATCGACTATGACAAACCTATTCACGTACATTTTATCGGCATAGGCGGCATCAGTATGAGCGGCCTGGCTGAGGTGCTTTTAGACCGGGGCTTTACTGTATCGGGCTCGGATAATCAAAAGAGCGAGATAACGGAAAAGCTGGAGAGCCGGGGAGTGAGGATCGGCTATCCCCAGAGTGCGGACAATATCACCGGGGATATAGATCTGGTGGTGTATACCGCAGCCATCCATGCCGACAATCCCGAGTTTGTGGCGGCAAAGGAGGCGGGACTTCCCATGCTGGTGCGCTCTCAGCTGCTGGGGCAGATGATGGAGCACTACGCCAACTCCATAGCGGTGGCGGGCACCCATGGCAAGACCACCACCACCTCCATGATCGCAGAGATACTGCTGCATGCAGGGGGCGACCCCACCATATCCGTGGGAGGCATACTGGAATCCATCAAAAGCAATATCAGGGTGGGCAGGTCGGATGTTTTTCTGGCGGAGGCCTGCGAGTATACTAACAGCTATCATGATTTTTATCCCAGATATTCCGTGATACTCAATGTGGAAGAGGATCACATGGACTTTTTCAAGGATATAGACGAGATCAGGGAGAGCTTTCACAGGTTTGCGCAAAACACAGATCCCGACGGCGCACTTTTCATAGGAGGCGACATACCGGGACGGGATGTGGTGACCCGGGAGCTGGACTGTGACGTGGTCACCTTTGGCATCGAGGGGGACTGGGATCTGCATGCTGCGGATATTGTCTTTGACGACCATGGCAGGGCATCTTTTACTGCCATGCATAAAATGGAGGAGCTGGGCCGTGTGCAGCTGTCGGTGCCAGGCAGGCATAATATCGGTAACGCTCTGGCTGCCATAGGCGTATGCATGCGAATGGGGATCGGCTGGGAAGCCATTGCTGCGGGACTTTTGGACTTTGGCGGAGCCAAGAGGCGCTTTGAGTACAAGGGCACATATAACGGCGCCGTGGTGATAGACGACTATGCACATCATCCCACGGAGATATCCGCATCTCTTGCTGCGGCCCAAAACTATCCCCACGACAGGCTCATCGTAGTCTTCCAGCCCCACACCTACACCAGGACCAAGGCATTCTTGGATGATTTTGCCAGTGCCCTTTCCGTGGCGGATCTGGTGATCATGGCAAAAATATATGCAGCCCGTGAGGATGATATCTATGGCGTCAGCTCCGACGATATCCGGGTCAGAATAGAGAAAATGGGCACAAAATGTATTTATTTGGATACATTTGAGGCCATTGAGGACTATTTGAAAAAAAATTTAGTCAACGGTGATCTGTTAATAACTATGGGGGCCGGAGACGTTGTAAAAATAGGGGAAGAGATACTTCAGGAGTAGTTATCAACATTATCCACAATGAAGAGGGAAAAACGGACCGTCTTTGTTGTGGATTTCTTTTCGGCTTAAACAGTGGCTTTGAGATACTTATTAACATTATCAACATCCGGCGAGCCCTGTTTTGGTCGGGATTTGTTGGCAAAAAATCGCTTTGAAATGAGAGAGTCCTATGATATAATTCAATCACTTTTGAGGGATTGAGAGGAATAGACTATGGCTGATATCTCATTAAAGGTGAGCGGTCTGTCCGTTACCTGCGTGTCCAATGCCTTTATAGATCAGTATATGGCACAGGCCACGGGTGAGTACGTTAAAATCTACATATATCTGCTGCGTTGTCTCGAGCAGGAGGGGGAAGCATTTTCTGTTCAAAAGATAGCATCAAAGCTGGGACATACGGGTCTGGATGTGAAGCGTGCATTCGATTACTGGGAGCAGCAGGGGATGATCAGACAGGAGAGGGATACGTTCGGGGAGCTCACTGGGATCTGTGTATTGGATCCTTTTACTCAGGGTTATGATCAGACGGCGCATATGTCGGCAGATCGGCCCATTACCATCTCCGCTGCGGCGGGGAGCAAAAAGACAAAGAGGGAGAAAGCGGCGGCACCTGCGGCTGCGCCTGTGGAGGAGGTCCGGGTGGCCGAGACACGTCCCATGGATGATGAGGCGTTTTCGGAGCTTCTGTTTCTGGCAGAGACCTACAGCGGGCATACACTTTCACCCAAGGACATTGACAGGATACTGTTCTGGTACGATGGTCTGGGGATGTCTGCGGAGTTGGTGGAGTACCTTATCACCTACTGTGCGGACAAGGGACATGGCAGCCTTTCCTATATGAACAAGATCGCCGTGTCCTGGGCCGATGCAGGCATCAGTACCGTGGAGGAGGCCAAGGCAGAGACCAGCCGCCATTCCGAGATATACTATGCGGTATGCACCGGTTTTGGCATCAGCGGCAGGAACCTGTCACCCGGCGAGATGGATTATGTCAGGAAATGGCAAAAGCTCTTTTCCGACACTGACATCATCAGGGAGGCCTGCGAGCGTACTGTTTTAAAGACAGGCAAGATAGCCTTTGGCTATGCGGACAAGATCATCAGCGACTGGCATGCCCGGGGAGTGGCGGATATGTCAGATATAGCGGCGTATGATCAGGCCTTTACCGAAAAGGCTGCTTCCAAGCAGCGCAGGCAGCCGGTTGGACACAAGCTTCAGCCCAGGGACAGCTTCCACAATTTTACCGAGAGGGACTACGAGGACATGGAGGCTATCGAGGCCAAGCTTTTGGCCAGTGGCAGGAGATGATGTGGCATGAGACTGTCCAATTCGCAATATGACGCCCTGATGAGGGAGTACGACCTGAGGCGTCAGGACAATGCAGACCTTTTGTCCAGGCGTCAGGATGAGGTATATGAGGCGGTTCCGGAGCTGTACCGTATAGATGAGGAGATCTCATCGGCGGCCATGGAGACGTTTCGGGCCAGGGTCAGCGGTCAGGATGAGGGTACGCTCCACGACAGGGTGGAGGCTCTCAGGGAAAAAAAGCAGCAGCTTATGACTGATGCCGGTTTCCCTGAGGATTACCTGATGCCGGTGTATGATTGTCCCGACTGCAGGGACACCGGATATATAGACGGGGAAAAGTGCCACTGCCTTTTGCAGGCAGAGATGGATATACTGTATGGGGCCTCACATTTGGGAGATATACTCCGGGAGGAGAGCTTTTCCAGGTTTGTGCTGGACTACTACCCCCGGGACAAGGTGGACTCATCCGGAGCCACGGCCCGTGATTCGGCAGAGGATGCCCTGAAAAGGGCCCGGGAGTTTGCGTCGGGAGATACCGAGGGAGCGAACATGCTCATATACGGGGATCCCGGATCGGGAAAGACATTTTTGTCCCACTGCATTGCAGGCGAGTTTTTATCCCGGACCAGGCCCGTGGTATATGTTACCGCCTATACCCTTACGGATATTTTTGCAAAGCGTGCTTTTGAAAAGACACCTGAGTCCAGGAGGGAGTATGATGACCTCTATTCCTGCGACCTTTTGATAATAGACGATCTGGGGACGGAGTTTTCCAATTCCTTTACCCAGCCCTCGTTCTTTCAGTGTATAAATGAGAGGATATTGAGAAAGCGTTCCACAGTCATCTCCACCAACCTGTCTCTGGGACAGATAAAGGAGACATATACGGAGCGCGTGTTTTCGCGTCTGGTAGAGCATTATGATATCGTCCATCTTTTTGGGGAGGATATCAGGGTCAGGAAAAAGATAACCAAGCACAGTTAGGAGTTTATTATGCCACGCAATGATGACACACTGGCAACCAGAAAACCGGTAGCACCTCTGGGGATCATCCCCCTTCGGAGCATCGAAAAGATCGGGCAGGAGGTTGACGAGTACCTGGTCAAATGGAGAGATGAGAGAAATTATGACGAGCATTTTCATGTGGTGCCGGCCAGATACCGCAGCTCTTCATTTATCGTCGAATGTGACGCTCCCAGGTTCGGGACGGGTGAGGCTAAGGGCCTGATCAAGCAGTCCGTCAGAGGCCTGGACGTATACATCATGGTGGATGTCACCAACTACAGCATGACCTACAAGGTCTGCGGCAATGAGAACCATATGTCACCGGATGACCACTTCTGTGATCTGAAGCGTGTCATTGCCGCCATCGAGGGCAAGGCCCACAGGATCACCGTGATCATGCCGTTTTTGTATGAGAGCAGGCAGCATCGCAGGAGCGCCAGGGAGTCTCTGGACTGTGCCATGGCACTGCAGGAGCTGGTGGCCATGGGAGTGGACAATATAGTCACCTTTGACGCTCATGATCCCAGGGTACAAAATGCCATCCCTCTTCACGGGTTTGAGACTGTGACGCCCACATACCAGTTCATCAAGGGCATCTTAAACCACGTGGATGACATCCAGATAGACAATGACCATCTGATGATCATATCTCCCGACGAGGGAGGCACCAACCGTGCGGTGTATATGGCTTCCGTGCTGGGAGTGGATATGGGTATGTTCTACAAGAGGCGGGATTATTCCAGGATCGTGGACGGACGCAATCCCATCGTGGCCCACGAGTTTTTGGGCTCATCCGTAGACGGCAAGGATGTGATCATAGTAGACGATATGATCTCCTCCGGAGAGAGTATGATAGATGTGGCCAGAGAGCTGAAAAAGCGCAACGCCAACAGGATCTTCTGCGTATCCACCTTCGGTCTTTTCACCAACGGCATGAAGAAGTTCGACGAGGCAGTGGAGCAGGGACTCATCTACAGGGTGGTCACCACCAACCTGACCTATCAGACCCAGGAGCTTTTGTCCAGGGATTACTACATCAGCTGCGATATGAGCAAGTACATAGCATATATCATAGACACACTGAACCATGACTGCTCCATCGCCGCACTTTTGGATCCCTACGAGCGTATCGAATCCCTTATTACCAGATATAAAAACAAGGAACTGTAAGATCTCTCATATATCTATTTACCTACATATTGTGGCTGTGCTCATGCACAGCCACTAATTATGTGCAAAGTCCCCAAAAATCAAGGTACAAAGCAAAGATTTTTAGTAAATTTGTTGCAGTCGGGTACTCCTTTTGTTATACTCTTAATAAGTAGACTCTGTTGCGTTAATGCGCGGCATTACACAGGGGGACAGGCATTTTCCGTTCCCCGGGACTTATAAGTATACGAGGTAAAGACTATGATGAGCAAGGAAATGATCGCAATGCTTTTGGCGGGTGGTCAGGGAAGCCGTCTGGGAGTCCTCACATCCGATGTGGCCAAGCCCGCAGTTGCCTTCGGAGGAAAGTATCGTATCATCGATTTTCCCCTGAGTAACTGCATCAATTCGGGCATCGACACAGTGGGTGTGCTGACACAGTATCAGCCCCTTCAGCTTAATGCCCATATCGGCATAGGTATTCCCTGGGATCTGGATCGTACCAATGGCGGAGTGTCCGTTCTGCCTCCTTATGAGAGGAGCGACAACAGCGAATGGTATACCGGCACGGCCAACGCCATTTACCAGAATCTCCGTTATATGGAGTCCTATAATCCGGAGTATGTTCTCATCCTTTCCGGCGACCACATTTACAAGATGGATTACGAGGCCATGCTGGATTTCCACAAGGCCAACAATGCAGATGTTACCATAGCTGCCATCCCCGTTCCCATGGAGGAGGCGAGCCGCTTTGGCGTGGTTCTGACTGATGAGAACAAGCAGATCACCGAGTTTGAGGAGAAGCCGGAGAATCCCCGCAGCAACCTGGCATCCATGGGTATATACATCTTCTCATGGCCGGTGATGAGGGACGCGCTCATCGCTCTCAAGGACCAGAGCAACTGTGATTTCGGCAAGCATGTCATTCCCTACTGTCATGAAAAGGGGCAGAGGATATTTGCATATGAGTTCTCGGGCTATTGGAAGGACGTTGGTACCCTGGGCTCCTACTGGGAGGCCAATATGGAGCTCATCGATCTCATCCCCGAGTTCAATCTCTATGAGGAGTTCTGGAAGATCTATACCAGCCAGACCATCATCGAGCCTCAGTTCATCGGACCGGAGGCCCGTATCAGCAAGGCCATCATCGGCGCTGGAGATGTGATAGCAGGAGAGGTCACGGGATCTGTCCTGGGTGCAGGCGTGGAGATCGGTGAGGGTTCCGTAGTCAGGGATTCCATCATCATGTCAGGCACCGTTATCGGCAAGAACGTCACCATAGAAAAGTCCATCATAGCCGAGGACACGGTGATCGGAGACAATGTCAAGATCGGCGTGGGGGAGGAGGCAGAGAGCAAGCTCAATCCCGGCATCTACGGATACGGACTGGCGGTCATCGGATCAGATTCGGTGATCCCTTCGGGAGTTACTATCGGCAAGAACACGGCTATCCGCGGCGTCACCGAGGATGATGATTATCCTATGGGTGAGCTGGAGAGTGGCGGATACATCATAAAGGCAGGTGAGCAGTTATGAAGGCATTAGGTATCATTTTAGCCGGTGGCAACAGCAGCCGTATGCGCAAGCTTTCGGACAAGCGGGCTATCTCAGCCATGCCGGTGGGTTGCAGCTATCGCAGTATAGACTTTACACTTTCCAACATGACGAATTCCCGCATCCAGACCGTGGCGGTACTCAGCCAGTACAACGCCCGTTCACTTAACGAGCATCTGAATTCGTCCAAGTGGTGGAATTTTGGACGTAAGCAGGGCGGCCTGTTCTTATTCACACCAACCGTCACTGCAGACAACAGCTGGTGGTATCGCGGCACGGCAGATTCCATGTGGCAGAACATCGATTTTCTGAAAAAGCGCCATGAGCCCTACGTGGTCATCGCCAGCGGAGATATCGTCTGCAAGATGGACTTCAATCCGGTGCTGGAGTACCACATCTCCAAGCAGGCAGACATCACCGTGGTATGCGCCCGGGCTCCCGAGGGAGACGACCTGTCCCGCTTTGGTACGGTCAAGATGGACGGCGAGGGCGTCATAACGGAGTTTGAGGAGAAGCCCATGATGGCACACTCCAACCTGGTTTCCACAGGCGTTTACATCATCCGCCGCCGCAAGCTCATCGAGCTTTTGGAGCAGTGCAATGATGAGGGCAGATACAATTTCGTTACGGATATCCTGATCCGCTACAAGGGCATGAAAAAGGTCTACGGTTATATGCTGGACACCTACTGGAGCAACATCTCCACGGTGGAGGCGTACTACCAGACCAATATGGACTTTTTAAAGCCCGAGGTCAGGAAGTTCTTTTTCAAGGACGAGCCCAGGATCTATTCCAAGGCCTACGACCTGCCTCCCGCCAAGTACAATGTGGGCAGCGACGTGAAGAACTCGCTGATCGGATCCGGATGCATCATCAATTCCACTATTGAGAATTCGGTGCTCTTTAAGAAGGTATTTGTGGGCAACAACAGTGTTATCAAAAACTCCATCATCCTTAACGGGGCATATATCGGAGACAACGTGAGAGTGGAGAACTGTATAGTAGAGAGCAACGAGACCCTCCTTGCTGATACCAACTATATAGGCGAGAATGAGATAAGGGTTATATCCGAGAGAAACAACAGGTTCGGGGTATAGCATTTTGAAAAATTTTCTTGCAATTACTACAGGGGATTTGGTATAATCCGTGGTAGTTGTTCAACCAGGAGGAAATATGTTATGCAGATTACAGACATCAGAATCAGGAAAACAGAGCGTGAAGGCAAGCTGAAGGCAGTAGCATCCATTACTATCGATGACGAGTTCGTGGTACATGATATCAAGATCATAGATGGTGACAAGGGTATGTTCATTGCGATGCCCAGCCGCAAGACTACAGATGGCGAGTACAAGGATATTGCACATCCCATCAAGTCCACAACCAGGGAAGAGATGCAGAGATTGATACTTGACAAGTATCATAATGAGATCGAGACTGCGGTCGAATAATTTTTGATAGTCTCAACCTCGCATAGCGCTTCCTAGCGCGCCCGGGTTCCGTTCGTGGAGCCCGGGGTTTTTTCGTGTAATGGAGATAATATGTACATTATAGCAGGATTGGGTAATCCGGGACTTCGCTACAGAGGCACCCGTCATAACGCCGGGTTTGAAGCCATAGACCGGGTGGCGAAGACCTATAATATCAGGATAAGGAAAAAAGAAAAGAACGCCCTCACCGGAAGCGGAGTCATAGAGGGTCAGAAGGTGCTTTTGGTAAAGCCCCATACCTATATGAACAAGAGCGGCGAGGCAGTGGGAGCACTGGCATCCTATTACGGCGTGTCGCCTGAGGAAGTGATAGTGCTGGTGGATGACGTGATGCAGGACGCCGGGGGTCTGCGCATAAAAAGAAGCGGCTCCGCCGGTGGACATAACGGACTGAAAAGCCTGATAGCCCATCTGGGGACCGAGGGCTTTCCCCGGGTCAGGATAGGCGTGGGCAAGGTCCCTCCCGGAGTGGATATGATAGGCCATGTCCTGGGCCACATAAGGGGCGAGGATAAAAAAAAGGTGGCTGAGGCCTGCGGGGATGTGCCGGAGATCATCAGGCTTTTGGTGACGGGCAATATCGATTCCGCAATGAACAGATACAACGGAAAGAAATAACATGAATGCTTTTTGCGAGCCCTTTTTATCCCTGGATGAGATAGGGACTCTCATCAGGGGACTGTCTGAAAAAAAGAAGATATACGGACTCACCGGATGTGTGGACGGTGCCAAGTCCGTTCTTTTGTATGCTCTGACAAAGAGCTTTCGTAATACGGTGTATGTGGCGTCTACCGAGGACGCTGCCAGAGAACTAATGCAGGAGTACCTCTTTTTTGATGAGGACGCCTGCTTTTTTCCTGCAAAGGATCTGCTCTTTTACCAGTCGGACATCAGGGGCAACGCCATCGACAGAGAGAGGATGGAGGCCCTGAGGGGGCTGACGGAAAAGGACAGGCTGACAGTCTTTACTTCCGTGGACGCACTGCATAACAGATTTCCGGCTGCGACGGACTTCCTGGAAAACACCATGCATCTGAAAAGCGGCAGCGAGGCTGCGCCGAAGGTCATCATAAAGCAGCTTGTGAAGATGGGATACGAGTCGGTGGAGACCGTGGAGGGACCCGGAGAATTTGCCCTGCGCGGCGGTATCCTGGACATTTTTTCCATGACTGAGGCCTATCCGGTGAGGGTGGAGTTCTGGGGTGACGAGATAGATTCCATCAGGAGCTTTGACGCCATATCACAGAAATCCATCGAGAACCTGGAGGAGGCGCGGATATATCCCGCCGGGGAGCTGATCCTTTCCGAGGATGAGATAGCTGAGGGGCTGCGCCGGGTCCATAAGGATGCGGATCCGCTGTACGAGAGATACCGCTCAGAGATGAAGACCGAGGAGGCTTTCCGGATAAAGACCATGGTGTCCGAACTGGAGGACTCTGTGGGTACGGACCTTTTCTATCAGAAGGCCCAGAGTCTGCTGCCCTATTTTTGCGGGCAGATGTATTCCCTTTTGGATGAGCTGCCGGAGGACACCCTCATCATCATCGATGAGCCGGGGAGGCTGGCCGACAGGGGACAGGTGCTTTTTGACGAGTTCAAGGAGAGCATGATAAAGCGGATCGAAAGGGGAGACGCCCTGCCGCAGTCCGCAGGGATGCTGCTTTCGCAAGATGAGGTGGCGACTGCCATCGCGCGCCATCCCGCAGTGCTTTTGTCCGGTATAGACTCCATGAAGGGAGCCATCAGGCCGGCGGCCCATTTTTACCTGCACAGTTCTCCGGTGACGGCATATCAGAACAATATCAAGCTGCTCATCAAGGAGCTGTTGGTATATCACAGACAAAAGTACAGGATAATGCTCCTGTCCTCCTCAAGGAGCCGCGGCGAGAGGCTGGCGGACAGCCTGAGGGACGAGGGAGTTGAGGCCTATTACTCCGAGAGCTTCGACGAAAAGCTTTTGCCGGGAGCGGTGATGGTGACGGCGGCTCCCATCAGGCATGGCTTTGTGCTTCCGGACAGCGCCTTTGCTGCGATTTCAGAGGCGGATATCTTTGGAGCGAAGAAGAAAAAGAGGAAAAAACGATATCATGGAGAGTCGGCCATCACAGCCTTCAGGGACCTGTCGGTGGGAGACTATGTGGTGCATGAAAACTACGGCCTCGGTATCTATCAGGGTATCGAGGAGCGTGAGATAGTGGGCACCCGCAAGGACTATCTGAAGATACAGTATGCAAAGGGGGAGAACCTCTATATCCCCGCAACGGCCCTGGATGTGCTGTCAAAGTACGGAACGGTAGGGGCCAGAAAGCCCAAGCTGTCATCTCTGGGCAGCTCAGAGTGGACCAATACCAAGTCAAGGGTGAAGTCCGCAGTGGGCGTGGTGGCCAGGGAGCTGGTGGATCTGTACGCCCTGAGGCAGCAGGCCAAGGGCTATGTCTACGGACAGGATACCGTATGGCAGCAGGAGTTTGAAGAGGCGTTTCCCTATGAGGAGACCGAGGGGCAGAATGCAGCTATAGAGGATGTTAAAAAGGACATGGAGTCCGACAAGATAATGGACCGCCTCATCTGCGGTGACGTGGGTTACGGCAAGACGGAGATCGCCCTGCGGGCAGCATTCAAGGCTGTTCAGGAGGGAAAGCAGGTGGTGTATCTGTGTCCTACAACTATTTTGGCGCAGCAGCATTACGCCACTTTTTCCCAGAGGATGAAGGACTATCCCGTAGAGGTGGAGATGCTGTCCCGATTCAGGACTACCAAGGAAAACAACGAGACCGTAAAGAGGCTTAAAAAGGGAGAGGTGGATGTGGTCATCGGTACCCATCGCGTGCTCTCCAAGGATGTGGGATACAAGGATCTGGGGCTTTTGATCATAGACGAGGAGCAGCGCTTTGGGGTGACCCATAAGGAAAAGATAAAGCAGCTGAAAAAGACAGTGGATGTGCTGTCCCTTTCGGCCACCCCCATTCCCAGGACGCTGCACATGAGCCTCATCGGTATCAGGGATATGAGCATTTTAGACGAGGCGCCTCAGGATCGGATGCCCATACAGACCTTTGTTTTTGAGCAGAATGAGGAGATGGTCCGGGAGGCCATAGAGCGGGAGCTGGCCAGAGGCGGACAGGTATACTATGTGATAAACTCCATCCGTGCCATTGCGGATATGGCGGCCCGGATCCAGAGCCTGGTGCCGGATGCATCGGTGGCCTACGCCCACGGGCGGATGTCGGAAAATAAGCTGGAAGATATAATGAAGGACTTTTTGAACCAGGAGATAGATGTACTGGTCACCACCACCATCATCGAGATCGGGCTGGATATCTCCAATGTCAATACCATCATCATCCACGATGCGGACAGGTTCGGACTGTCCCAGCTGTATCAGCTTCGGGGCCGGGTGGGCCGCAGTAACAGGAGCGCCTACGCATTTTTGATGTACAAGCGAGACAAGATCCTGAAGGAGGTGGCGGAAAAGAGGCTTTCTGCCATCAGGGAATTTACGGATCTGGGCAGCGGCTTCAAGATCGCCATGAGGGATCTGGAAATCCGTGGTGCCGGCAACCTCCTGGGTGAGGAGCAGCACGGACATATGGATGCGGTGGGATACGATCTGTACTGCAAGCTTTTGTCAGAGGCGGTGGCCCGGGAAAAGGGAGATACGGATGAGGAGTCCTACACCACCACCGTGGATATGGACATAGATGCCTTCATCCCCGAGGGATACATCGTGGGGGAGGAGGTCAAGCTGGATATCTATAAGCGTATATCCGGTATTGAAACCGAGGAAGAGAGAGGGGATATGATGGACGAGCTCATAGACAGGTTCGGGGATCCGCCGAAGTCCGTCATGAACCTGCTGGCCGTATCCCGGCTGAGATATGAGGCTCACAGGGCGTATTTCAGTGAGATCCGTGAGCGGGGTGATACCGTGACGCTGACACTGGTGCCCCAGGCCCGGCTTTTTGCGCAGCGTATCCCCGAGGTACTGGAGAAGTATGCCCCTCTTGTGGAGTTCAAATATGACGCCAATGCCCCGTTTTTCAAGGTGTTTTTCGATAAGAACGATCAGGTGAAAAAGACAGGTCGGCTGGATTATATATTGGATTTTGTGGGATTTTTAAATGAAATACTTGTGGAAAGATAATTTAAAGGGTATAATAGGTAAGCTTGTGTGGTCATAGGGCCACCACAGTAACCGGAGTAGGAGGAACTATAGCAATGTCACTTAAGAGAGTAACCAGGTTTTTTACAGTTGCGCTTGCAGGCTGCATGCTTTTTACCGGATGCGGCAAGATCAATACATCTGCCAAGCTCATTACTGTTCAAAACGGAGATAAGACAGAGACCATTACCCTGGGCTACGGTAATTTCGTTGCCCGCTATAATCAGGCACTTTACGATGTATACTATGGAAGCTACATGGGCGAGGATATGTGGACCACGGACATGATGGGCACAGGAGCCACCATGGAGGCTGATACCAAGGAATCGGTTATAGAGGAGCTGGAGAACTGGTATGTAGAGAAACAGAATGCTGCCGACTACAATGTCAGTCTCAGCGATGAAGATACTATGGCCATAGAAGAGGCTGCCAAAAAATTCATGTCAGACAACAGCGAGGCTGCCATCGAGCAGATCGGCGCTACCGAGGAGTATGTGAAGCAGCTTCTAACTGACCGTACCTATGCAGTACGCATGGAGGAGGCCATCCGCAAGGAGGCTGAGGGCAAGGTAGAGGTGACCGACGCCGAGGCAAAGCAGGCTACTATCTCATACCTTCAGTTTGACAAGGCTGATGCAGCTGCTTCTACTGCAGATGCAGTGGTTGATGCGGTAAACGATATCGAAAACGGCGAGGAGCCCTCAAATAAGTCTGAGGAGGCACTGGCCGATGCGAAAAAGGCTGCGGCAGCAGCTGACTTTGATGCGGCAGATACAGCAGTTGATGTGGATGCTGACACCTTCAGCTACAATCCCGACGACAAGGCTGAGGATGTGGACGGTATGCCTGCTGAGGTAATAGAGGCTGCCAAGTCCCTGAGCGAGGGCCAGATGTCGGATGTTATCGAGACAGATTCTGCTTATTATGTGATCCGTCTGGACAGCAAGCTGGACAAGGTGGCTACCGCTTCCAGGAAGCAGGAGCTTCAGGAAGAGAAGGTGACCAAGTACTACGAGGACATCCTCAAGGGCTACAAGGACAAGCTCACCTTTACAGTAGATGAAAAGAACTGGGAAAAGGTGAAGTTTGAGGAGAGGTTCACAAACGGAGCCTCTGAGGCATCAGACGAGAATGACGTTACCGAAGAAGTATTAAATGGTGAAGAGGTGGATCTGAACGAGTGATCCGCTTGTGATATGAGCTTTGTTTTAAAGTATCTTGGCGATTATAAAAAAGAGAGTATATTGGCACCGCTTTTCAAAATGCTTGAGGCAATTTTTGAACTGCTGGTGCCTCTTGTTGTTAAGGATCTTATAGATGTGGGCATCGCAAACGGTGACCGTCAGTATGTCATGCGCTCCTGCGGACTGCTGGTGATCGTGGCGGTGACAGGGCTTTTGATGGCCATTACGGCGCAGTACTATGCTGCCCGGGCTGCAGTGTATTCGGCGGCGGCCATGAGGCGCGACCTTTTTTACCATATCACCTCCTTTTCCCCGGAGACAATGGAGGGGCAGGGGGCGTCTGTAATGGTCACCCGCATGACGTCAGATCTCAACCAGGTGCAAAATGGGATCAATATGTTTTTGCGCCTTTTTTTACGTTCTCCCTTTATCGTGTTCGGTGCGCTGATCATGGCGCTGATAGTGGACCGGGGATCCTCCCTTGTATTTGTGGGAGTGATAGCCGGACTGTCGCTGGTGGTGTGGCTCATCATGCGCTCCACCCTGCCCGTTTTTTCCAATATTGCAAAAATGCTGGAAAAGCTCCTGCTTTTGGTGGGAGAGAACCTGGAGGGAGTCAGGGTGATAAGGGCCTTTGGCAGGCAGGATGATGAGATCGGGGAATTTGATCACAGGACTGATAAGATGTATGACGCCCAGATAGGGGCGGGGCGTATATCCGCCTGGAGCAATCCTCTCACCTATTTGATCGTAAATCTGGGACTGGTGGTGCTCTTGTGGTATACCCATGACAGGGTGGATACCGGGCGGCTGTCCCAGGGTGATGTGGTGGCGCTGGCAAATTATATGTCACAGATTTTGGTGGAGCTTTTGAAGCTGGCAAACTTTATTCTGCTTCTGACCAGGGCCTTTGCATCGGTGGAGAGGATAGAGGCCGTGATGGCGGTGGAGCCGGAGACCAGAGAGTTTGCGGATGTTGCCCCGGATCATGCTGCGGCTTCGGGGGATGAGGCCCTCAGATTTTCGGAGGTTTACTTTACCTATCCCGGAGACAATGAGAGCGCTGTGGAAAGGGTGAGTTTTTCCCTGAAAAAGGGCGGCACTCTGGGAGTTGTGGGCTCCACGGGATCGGGCAAGTCTACCATCATATCCCTGGCGCAGCACCATTTCGATGCGGACTCCGGGGAGATCCTCATAGAGGGTCGGGAGGCGAAAAGCATCAGCGACAGCGAGATGTCTGAGATAATGGCGGTAGTGCCTCAGCATGCCGAGCTTTTTTCTGGTACCATCAGGTCGAACCTTTTGATGGCCAGGGAGGATGCCACGGATAATGAGATAAGTGAGGCGCTGGAGGCGGCCTGCTGCAGTGAGTTTGTGGCGGCCAAGTCAAAGGGCGTGGATGAGGTGGTGCTCAGAGGCGGCACCAATTTTTCCGGTGGGCAGAGACAGCGGCTTACCATAGCCCGGGCGCTGATA
>JAILEN010000183.1 GCA_024687655.1 Lachnospiraceae bacterium
AAAAGAAATACTTAAGGAGGCTGGTATTGAACTGGGGGATTCTCTGGATATAAAAGCATCAAAGGGAAGCATTACCTTTACCACGCAATTTCGTCACAGGACCCTGGAGGAACGGATCGAGGAGCATAACGGAGAATTCACCGTGGATGGAGAGTATGACTGGGGCGAGCCCGTTGGAAGGGAGATATGGTAATGCCGTCTGAAATCTATCAGGGAGAGGTGTTAGAGATTGAGGGGATCAAAGATCCTGTGATCGTAGTCAGCAAACCCAGGTTCAATATGTCCGGAACGGTTGTGGGATGCCCTTTCCTTACCAAATGTTCACCTTCTGCGCTTCATATCAAATTATCGCTTGATGATAAAGAGGGGTGCGCCATTTGCGAAGACCTTAGATTGATCGATCTGAGAGTACGCGGTCATCATAGGCTTTATCGTCTATCCACGTTGGATACAATGGAAGTTGCAGATGCGGTTCAAAGCATCTTCGACTATATATATCAGTGACCCGGGAGGCAGGTATGAGACTGATAAAACCAATCCTCGCCGGGATCGGCACGCTCTTGATCTGTGTGTTTTTGATGACGGTGGTCAATTTAATACCGAGGGAGAATATCCAGAAAAACTCCGAAGCGACTGCTGAACACCTTAAGTATACTGAGCTCTTTCACTATACTGACGATGATCTTGTCCATTCCGTGCAGGACAACTATGCTGACGCAAAATGGATGGGAGTGGTCTATTCCATCGATCCGCAGCATCCCTTTACCTCTGCGATCTGGGGCCGGTATGCCCAGCTTTCCTATGAGAATATCAATGACAGTTTTTATATGCAGGTCCATGGAATGGAGGACGTAAACGCCACCTACAGCCGCTACTGGCACGGTGCCATGACCTATATCCGTCCCCTGCTTTTGGTGACCGATCTAAGCGGTATCAGGATCGTCATGGGTGTGGTGATACTCATCCTTCAGGCGGCCATTGTTTTCATTCTAATAAGAATGCGGGGCTTTGCCCTGGCAGGCTGCTATACCCTGGCCTTTTTGGTCATCCACCCCTGGATGTTTTTTGTGGCGCTGGAATACTCATCGGTATTTGTCATCGTATCCGCAGCCACCCTTGTCATGCTTATAATGATAAAAAAGGAGAGGACGGAGGATGTGATGCCATTTTTTGCCGCAGTGGGAGTGCTTACAAACTTCATGGACTTTCTCACAGTAGAGACACTTTCCTTTACAATCCCCATGATGTTTTTGCTGATCCATCTGATGGAAAACGGAAATATCACTGACAGCAAAGCCGGCGTAAGGGAGATAATTAAAAACGGTATCGCCTGGTTTGGGGGATATGCCGGAGCCTTTGTATCAAAACTTATTCTGGTGCTTTTTGTCTGCGGAAAAGAAGAGGTGCAGACAGCCCTTTCCGTGGCAGCGGAGCGTGTGTATGGAGAGGTTTTTCCGGGCAATATGTCCGCTTCATAGGCAGCTACCACCGGGCAGCGGATATCCGGAGCCATATGGCATAATATCGCAGCACTTTTTTATACCCATGCATACAAAATGAACGCCCAAAACACCATCCTTGCAGCCTGCTCAGTTCTGATCATTGCCGCGATAGTCATATATCTTTTCAGAGTCAATACAAAGTCTGTGGACATCTTGCCCCTGGTGCTTTTGGCATTTTTACCCTATGCCAGATATCTGGCACTTTCCAGTCACTCCTATGCCCACTACTTTTTCACCTACAGGGCGCAGCTGGTGACGGTGGCGGTGCTTTTTTATCTGGTTTTACAGCACGGTATCAGCAACGTACCTTTTATGACAGGTATCAGAAGGGGTAAAAGATGATGACTGAACTGACGATACTGATCCCCTGTCTGGATGAGGCGCAGACCGTGGCGGCCTGTGTGGGGGAGGCGAAAAGGTTCATAGAGGATAACGGCATAGAGGCCGAGGTGCTGGTGGTGGATAACGGCAGCACAGATGGCAGCGGTATCCTGGCTGCTGATGCAGGAGCCAGGGTAGTGTTCGAGCCTGAAAAGGGCTACGGCAATGCCCTTATCACAGGAACTAAAAATGCCCATGGGAAGTATGTCATCATGGGGGATGCCGACGGCAGCTACGACTTGTATGACCTGATGCCAATACTGGAAAAGTTAAGAGCGGGGTATGAGCTTGTGATGGGAGATCGCTTTGCGGGAGGGATCGAGTCCGGTGCTATGCCGACACTCCACAGATATATCGGTAATCCTCTTTTATCTGCCATAGGACGGGGATTGTATCACAGTCAGGTACGTGACTTTCACTGTGGTCTCAGGGGTTATGATCGTGAGGCGCTGTTTATGCTGGGGATGAATTCTCCGGGTTTTGAATACGCCAGCGAGATGGTGGCTCGCTGTGAGCTTGCCGGATATCGTATCGGCCAGGTTCCCATTATTTTACACCGTGACGGTCGCACCCACGGGCACTCCCATATCCATGCCCTCCGTGACGGTCTGCGACATCTGAAAGTCCTCATATTCTTAAAATGTGGTCTTCCCCCGTCATCCTGATGCCTCCCTCCTGTCATCCTGAGCGTGTTGAGGCTTCTGTCATGGACAGAAGCTTGAAGAAGTCATCGGAGATGACTTCAACCAAGCGAAGGATCTTTCCACCAGGGGTTAAGAAATACTGCGGATCATCCGATAAAAGGGGTAGAGTGGGTTTATTCCTTTTTGAAAGGGGGTCCCGTATGAAATTAAAACGAACAGTAGCTTTTGTGGTGGCTCTGGCGATGGCATTATCTATCATGCCCTCTGTCAGCGCCACTTTTTTTATGGGAAAAGTGCAGGCGGTAAACGATCCTGCCAGGGTCATTGATGAAAATGCACTGTATTTCCACGGGCAAACCGTGGTCACCACAGGTAATACGGGAAGGATCTATTCGGTATCCTATCAGGATGACCGTGCCCGGGCTGAGTCCGGATATCACGTAATAGACGATAATCTGAACCATGCCAATGCTTCAGATCATAACAGCAGGATGCTCACTTTTTCCGTAGACGGCTATGCCTCAACTAATACTAAGAGATACAGGATAGACTTACTCAGGAAAAACGGGGATGAATACCATGTGGAAGATGTCACTAATATTGGTGAGGCTTTAAACAGGGCTCTTAGATTGACTTTTGTGAAAAAGACTGATGAGTTCCAAAATGGTAATCAGAATACCAACCAGGTTTCCCTGGATATCATCAATAATCCTGAGGGAGACTACATGCTGAAACTGTACGAGGCAGAACGTAGCTTCACCGGCGCTATCAATACAGAAGACAAGCTGGTTGATTCCCAGACTTTTACCATTAATAAGATCACCCTGTATAACGTGGAGTGTGTAAAGCACATAGTACATGGGGCAACAGGAAATGCATACAGAAACTGGCCAAACGTTACTTCTTTTCCTTTTACGGACTATGAATATCTGAAGAACGGAGAGCATGTTACAAAGGGGTATGTGGCACAGGAGCATGAGCTTGTCCTTATGGGAAGCCCCGCCAAGGCATATGCCATAAACGGTGAGCCTGCCTATCATCTGCCATTTGCTGCACCTACAGGTTACGAATGGGCGGATAAAAATACGGGAAGAGTATATACCAATACTGAGGATATCGAGATAACCTGTGACAGGGAGTTTGTATTAAGACAAAAGATAAATCCCATCATAACCTCAGCGGTTTCAAATGTGGACACCACAACCGCAGATCCTGGTTTCAGTATAGATAATACCGGAAAGTATTCATGGGTATACAGCACACAAAACTATGATATCACCACTGATGCCGGAAAGACAGCGGTGCTGGATCTGGCAAATACTGCCGGGACGAAGGATATCAACTATAATACTTCAGGACAGAATATAGTAACAGGTCTGACTGGGCTGGCTTCCGGCACCAGTTATTATTACTATGTGGCGTTCAAGTTAAATGATAATGACCATCCGGAGTATTATTATAAAAAGATCGACTTTACCACTGCCACTCCTCAGATCACACCCGGGGAAGATCCGGAGGACAGTGGCGGAGGCAGCGGTAACAATGAAAATGCCGGTAACAATGAAAACGCCGGTAACAATGAAAACGCTGGCAATAATGACAACAACGGCAATAGTAATAACGGTAACACTGGCAACAGCGGAAACAACGACAGCAACAGCAGTAACAACAGCAGCAGTGGCAGCAGTAGTAACAGCAGCGGCAGCGGAAGCAGCGGCGGCGGAGGCGGCAGTGGCTCCTCAGGAGGGACCACATCCAAAACCACCACAAAGACAGATACTTCCGGTGCGAAGATATCGACCACTGTAACAAACTCCTCAGGCGGTACCGCAACCACCACCACCAAGACCGACAAGGACGGCACGAAGACGGTAGACAAGGTGACGGTAAATAAAAAGACAGGTACCACCACTCAGACATCCACCGTCACGGGAAGTGATGGCGGACAGATAGTCAAAAAGACAGAGACACTGAAAAACGGCTCGGTGACAGAGACGGTTCTTACCGTGACACCGACCGGGCAGCAGGAGTCCACCATCTACGGCGCCACAAATGACGGACAGGTTGGCATCATAACAGCCACCCTTGATAAGGAAGGAAACAAGACATCATCTGTGGTATACGAGGCCTCCGGCAAGGAGCTCACCGTAAGCCAGGTGGAGACCACAAAGACGACAGTTACCATACCCGAGACAATAAAGGCCGGCGGGAGGACCTTCAAGGTGACTGAGATAGCCGATGGCGCCTTCAAGGGGAATAAAAAGATCACAAAGATCGAGATAGGAAAGAACATCAAGACCATAGGAGAAAATGCTTTCCGGGGCAACTCGAAGCTAAAGAGCATCACCTTAAAGGGCAAGATAACGGATATAGAAAGCGGAGCCTTCAAGGGCATCAATAAAAATGCAGTTATAAAGATCAAGGCTTCTGATGCAGGTTTCTTTAAAACCATGAAGGCCATCATCAAAGCCGGCGCTCCGTCAACGGTAAGATTCAAAAAGATCTGATATTTTCATACAAAAGCATTTTATTAGCACTCTTTTCAAAAGAGTGCTAATTTTTTGTTGACTTTTCTATTTTCAGGTATTAAACTATGTCTTAGCAACCGTGAGGGGTTTGATTTCCGATTCGAGCGGGCCGGGTCTTCACGTAGCCGAACGTATTACGAGAGGCGGTGAAGGCCCGGTGGCGAGAAGAGGACGGGGACCATCGCCACGGTCGCGGGATACAATATAGCAAAGGAGTTGAGTAAAATGGCTGAAAAGAAGGGTTCTCTTTCGATCACAAGTGAAAATATTTTTCCCATAATCAAGAAATGGCTGTATGAGGATCACGACATTTTTTATCGTGAGCTGATCTCAAACGCCTGCGACGCCATCACAAAGCTTAAAAAGCTGGACATGATGGGCGAATATGAGCTGCCTGCTGACTACAAGGCAAAGGTGAGCGTGATCATTTCCCCCGAGGACAAGACCATTCAGATCACAGATAATGGTCTGGGAATGACCGAAGGCGAGGTGGACGAGTACATCAATCAGATCGCTTTTTCAGGCGCTACCGATTTCCTGGAGAAATACAAGGACAAGGCCAATGAGGATCAGATCATCGGTCACTTCGGACTGGGCTTTTATTCCGCATTCATGGTGGCAGATACGGTCACCATCGACACCCTGTCATACCAGAAGGATGCCGTGCCTGTCCACTGGTCCTGCGACGGCGGTACAGACTACGAGATGGAGGACGGCGACAAGGCCGAGGTAGGTACCACCATCACACTTTATCTGAATGAGGACTGCCTGGAGTTTGCCAACGAGTATCGCGCCCGTGAGGTGCTGCAGAAGTACTGTTCCTTCATGCCCACCGAGATCTATCTGGCTAAAAAGGATGCTCCCGAGGAGTATGAGGAGATCGATGTGGATGACAAGAGGGACACCGATAAGGTCATCGAGGAGATCCATGAGGATGCCAAGTTCGAGGAAAAGGAAAATGAGGACGGCACCAAGGAGCAGGTTGAGGTAAGTCCCGCAAAGGATAAGCTCAAGATCGTAAAGCGTCCCGTGCCTCTTAACGATACCACGCCTCTTTGGGGCAAGAACCCCAGCGAGTGCACAGACGAGGAGTACATAGAGTTCTATCGCAAGGTATTTTTGGATTACAAGGAGCCCCTGTTCTGGATCCATTTGAACATGGACTATCCCTTCAACCTCAAGGGTATCCTGTACTTCCCCAAGATCAACATGGAGTACGAGTCCATCGAGGGCACCATAAAGCTTTACAACAACCAGGTATTTATCGCCGACAATATCAAGGAGGTCATCCCCGAGTTTCTGATGCTCTTAAAGGGCGTCATCGACTGTCCGGATCTGCCTCTTAACGTGTCACGAAGCGCACTTCAGAACGACGGTTTTGTCACAAAGATCTCAGAGTACATCACCAAAAAGGTGGCTGACAAGCTTTCCGGAATGTGCAAGACCGATAAAGAAAATTACGAGAAGTACTGGGATGACATCTCACCCTTCATCAAGTTCGGCTGCCTGAAGGATGACAAGTTCTGCGACCGCATGAACGACTACATCCTTTTCAAGGATATCAATGATGCCTACACCACCCTGCCGGAGCTTTTGGTTTCCGACAAGAAAAAGGGCGAGGCTACCGATGAGGACGGCAACACCGTAGAGGCCGAGGAGGTGACTCCCGAGGATGATAATAAGACAGAGGATGGTGAGCCTGAGGACAAGAGAAAGCCTGTATACTATGTTACCGACAAGAACCAGCAGGGACAGTACATTTCCATGTTCAAGGATCAGGGCAAAAATGCGGTGATCCTGGATCATCCCATCGACACCTCTTTCATCACACAGCTGGAGCAGCGTAACGAGGATTACAAGTTTTTACGTATCGATGCGGATCTGACTGATGATATGGTGGCCGAGGGTGGCGACGAGGAAGCATTGAAGGCCAGCACCGATACCCTGACAGAGGTATTTAAAAATGCCCTGAACAACGACAAGGTTACGGTGAAGGTTGAGAACTTAAAGGACGAGAACATCGCTTCCATGATCATGGTGGACGAGCAGGGCCGCCGTATGCAGGATATGATGAAGATGTATTCCATGGGCGGTGCCGGCGGACTTGATATGGATATGTTCCGCGGCAATGAGACTCTGGTTTTGAATGCAAATCACAAGCTGGTGAAGTATCTGACCGACCACAAGGACGGTGAGCATGCCGCCACTTTTGCGAAGCAGCTCTATGATCTGGCGGCTCTTGCCAACAGACCCCTCAAGCCCGCAGAGATGAGTGAATTCGTGAAGAGAAGCAATGAGATAATGATGCTTTTGGCTGAGTAATAAGGGAAGGGTATCTTTTCAGGTACCCTTTCTGCTTTGTCATTCTGAGCGAAGCGAAGAATCTTAGACAGGAGGTTAAGATGGATTGTAAAATAGGTGTGATCAGAGGGGACGGGATAGGTCCCGAGATAGTGACAGAGGCAGTCAAGGTTTTGGATGCCGTGGCAAAAAAGAAGGGCCACAATTTTGATTATGAGCAGATCCTCATGGGAGGCTGTTCCATAGATGCCTGCGGTGAGCCCCTGACGGATGAGGCAATAGCCCAGGCTAAAAGCTGTGATGCAGTGTTGATGGGATCCATAGGCGGCAACACTGCCACCTCACCCTGGTACAAACTGCCCCCGGAGAAGCGTCCGGAGGCCGGACTTTTAGGTATCAGGAAAGCCCTTAACCTCTTTGCGAATCTGAGACCGGCTTACTTATATGAGGAATTAAAGGCTGCCTGCCCCCTCAGGGATGAGATCATCGGCGACGGCTTTGACATGATGATAATGCGCGAGCTCACCGGCGGACTGTATTTCGGTAAACGCTCCACCGAGGAGGTGGACGGGCAGAAGGTGGCCACCGACACACTGACTTATTCCGAGAGCGAGATCCGTCGCATAGCCATCCGTGCCTTTGACATTGCCATGAAGCGCCGCAAAAAGGTGACCTCCGTGGACAAGGCAAACGTACTTGATTCCTCCAGACTCTGGAGAGCAGTGGTGGAGGAAGTGGCAAAGGACTACCCCCATGTGAAATACGAGCATATGCTGGTGGACAACGCCGCCATGCAGCTGGTCAGGGATCCGGGTCAGTTCGATGTGATCCTGACGGAGAACATGTTTGGTGATATCCTCTCCGACGAGGCTTCCATGGTCACCGGTTCCATCGGCATGCTGTCCTCTGCCAGCCTGAACGAGACCAAGTTCGGACTCTATGAGCCCAGTGGCGGCTCGGCTCCCGACATTGCA
>JAILEN010000198.1 GCA_024687655.1 Lachnospiraceae bacterium
GACAGCTGCTGCAGAATCGCCTCCGCCGATGATGGTGGTGGCATCCGTGTCGGCAAGGGCCTTGGCAACTGCAAGGGTGCCTGCTGCAAGGGTGGGGTTCTCGAATACGCCCATGGGTCCGTTCCAGACAACTGTCTTGGCGCCCTTGACCTCATTTGCAAACATCTCGGCAGACTTGGGTCCAATGTCGCAGCCCTCTCTGTCATCGGGCATGCTGTCTGAATCAAATACAGCTGTCTCAACAGGTCCGTCTATGGGATTGGGGAAGTCTGTGATGGTAACGGCATCAACGGGAAGAAGGATCTTCTTGCCAAGCTTTTCAGCCTTATCCATCATCTCCTTGCAGTAATCGATCTTGGAGTCATCGCAAAGTGAAAGTCCGATCTCCTTGCCCTGAGCCTTGAGGAAGGTGTATGCCATACCGCCACCGATGATGAGGGTGTCGCACTTCTCAAGGAGGTTATTGATAACATTGAGCTTGTCTGCAACCTTGGCGCCGCCCAGGATGGCAACGAAGGGACGCTTGGGATTCTCAACGGCATTGCCGAGGAAATCGATCTCCTTCTGCATGAGGTATCCTACAACTGCGGTATCCACAAGACCTGCAACGCCAACGTTGGAGCAGTGTGCACGGTGAGCTGTACCGAAAGCGTCATTTACAAATACGTCACAGATGGAAGCCAGATCCTTGGAGAACTCCTCTCCGTTCTTGGTCTCCTCGGGACGGAAACGTGTATTCTCAAGAAGGATGATGTCGCCGTCAGCCATAGCATCAACAGCTGCACGAACTGTATCGTCAACTACTACGGGTGAAGGAACAAACTTGACCTCCTTGTCCAAAAGCTCGGAAAGTCTCTTTGCAACGGGTGCAAGAGTCTTGCTGGCCTTATCCTCTTCTGTCTTAACCTTGCCCAGGTGTGAGCAAAGGATGATCTTGCCGCCGTCAGCAACAAGCTTTTTGATGGTGGGAAGTGCTGCCACCAGACGGTTCTCGTCGGTGATCTTGCCGTCGATCAAAGGTACATTGAAATCGCAACGGCAAAGAACGCGCTTTCCGCTCACATTGATATCATCAACTGTCTTTTTATTAAGTCCCATTATGAAACCCTCCTAATATAAATACTTTAAAAATGTAAATGAGGTCCGGTCCAATAAAGACCGGACCCCATTAATTCGTCCATTAAACAGAATATGTCGAGACTTATGCTAACTCTGAGAAGTACTTGATCGTACGTACCATCTGAGATGTGTAGCTGTTCTCATTGTCATACCATGAAACAACCTGTACCTCATACTGATCATCAGAAACCTTGGAAACCATGGTCTGTGTAGCATCAAAGAGTGAACCGAATCTCATGCCGATGATATCGGAGGAAACGATCTCGTCCTCATTGTAGCCGAAGGACTCGTTAGCAGCAGCCTTCATGGCAGCGTTGATGCCCTCAACAGTAACGTCAGCCTTGTTAACTACAGCTGTAAGGATGGTTGTAGAACCTGTAGGTGTAGGAACGCGCTGAGCGGAACCAATGAGCTTGCCGTTGAGCTCAGGGATAACAAGGCCGATAGCCTTTGCAGCACCTGTGCTGTTGGGAACGATGTTAACTGCTGCAGCACGGCTGCGGCGAAGATCGCCCTTTCTCTGAGGTCCGTCAAGTGTCATCTGATCACCTGTGTAAGCGTGGATGGTTACCATGATACCACTCTGGATGGGAGCGTACTTGTTAAGTGCGTCAGCCATGGGAGCAAGGCAGTTGGTTGTGCAGCTTGCTGCTGAAATGATGGTATCCTCAGGCTTAAGTGTCTTGTGGTTGGTATTGAATACGATAGTAGGAAGATCATTTCCTGCAGGTGCGGAAATAACAACCTTACGTGCACCGGCATTGATGTGAGCCTGTGCCTTATCCTTTGAGGTGTAGAAACCTGAGCACTCAAGTACTACGTCAACCTTGAGGTCGCCCCAAGGACAGTTGTTGGCATCGGGGAAAGCATAGATCTTGATCTCCTTGCCGCATACTGTGATGGAATCATCAGAAGATGTAACCTCATCAGCATGCTCATACTTACCCTGTGAAGAATCATACTTTAAAAGGTGTGCAAGCATCTTGGGGCTGGTAAGGTCGTTGATAGCTACTACCTCATAACCCTCTGCTCCAAACATCTGACGGAATGCCAGACGACCGATACGTCCAAATCCATTGATCGCAACTCTAACTGCCATGTCAATCTCCTCCTATTAATTAAACATTTTATTTTAAAAGAGCAAAGCGCTCTTTTTGACACTGTTATATAATATACAATCTTTAGCAAAAAAGCAAGCAAAATCATCTCTTTTTACAGGGGCATTTCGTGTATTATCCTGCTTATATAAACCGCCTGTGAACTAAAGCCCATCTCCCGTAATCTGGGCACCACTTTTTCAAAGCCATCAGCCACATTTTCGGGCTTGTGGGCATCGGAACCTATGGTGATGAGCCGGCCTCCCATCTCACGGTATAGACGGATGATCTCATAGGAAGGATTGGGCTCGGTCATATTGTTCCTGAAGCTTCCGGTATTCACCTCCAGAGACTTTTCGTTTTTAATTAGAAAGTCCAGGATCTCCTCAATGACATCCCTGTGCTTTGAAAATGTCATGGCACCCTGTACTGCTCCCAGGTTCCTAAGCCCGTATCTCACCACATAATCCAGATGGCCCAGGGTATCAAAATCCGAAAACTCCACAATATTTTGTTTCATACATTCAAAGTACTGGCCGTAGCCCTCGTCCCCGTTCCTGCCCTCAAAGTATTCAGGATAATAAGGGTCCATGCCATCCACCACATGGATGGATCCGATGACAAAGTCAAAGGGCACCTTGTTGAGAAACTCCCTGTGACGCTCCGCCAGATGGGGCTGGAGCCCTATCTCTATACCGGTGCGGATCTCGATGTCCGGATTCTCGGTAAGCGCCCTGTTCATTGCGTCATGATAACCGTAAAAATCCAGATCGAACCTGCCCGGCTCTTTGGGGTAGTTCCAGTCCAGATGGTCCGTAAAGGTCATGCCGGATAATCCCTTCGCTCTGCCGGCGGCTATCATGTCCCCTACTTTCGCCTGGGAGTCTCCTGAAAATTCTGTATGTAAATGTGTATCCCACATGGTGTTCTCCTTATAAAATCGTTCCCCCTGCTATCAACAGATCCCCGTCATACACTGCCACCGTCTGTCCGGGGGCCACTCCCCTGACCGGTTCCACAAAGGCGATCCTCATTTTACCCTCAGAAGTCATTTCTACATGGCAGGGCGCGCCATGATGCGAATACCTCACTCTGGCAGTATATTCTCTTTCGGTATCAAAGGACTCCTCTCCAATAAAGTTGACCTCATCGGCATCCAGGCTGTCCACATACAGATCCGTCCCCAGCACCACCTGGTTCTTTTCCACGTCGATGCGGTTTACAAAGGTCCTCTCGCCAAGTGCGATACCCAGGCCCTTGCGCTGTCCCACGGTATAGTTGGTGATCCCCTTATGACGTCCCACCACTGTGCCGTCCGTCAGAACAAAATCTCCCTCGCCGGGAATCTCGACCCCAAGCCTCTCCCGTAAGAATCGTCCATAATCATTATCATCGATAAAACAGATATCCTGGGAATCCTTTTTTTCAGCAGAAGTCAGGCCCAGTCTCTTTGCAATATCCCGTATCTCATCCTTGGTGTAGTCCCCCAGTGGAAGCACTGTCCGCTCCAGTTGCTTTTGGGAAAGCTGTGCCAGCACATAGGACTGATCCTTTTTATCATCGGTGGCCCGAAGCACCCCGTATCTGCCATTGTCCAAAAGCGAGACTTTGGCATAATGACCGGTGGCCACATACTCTGCACCCAGCTCATCCGCCGCCTCCAAAAGCAGCTTCCATTTGATGGTAGGGTTGCATCTGACGCAGGGATTGGGTGTCCTGCCGTTTTTATATTCACTGATAAAATAGGAAACCACCACCTCCTCAAAGGTCGGCTTGCCGTGGATAACATGATGCTCTATGCCCATCTCGTCGGCATTTTGCCGGGCCTCAAGGGCGTCCTCACAGGTATCGGGCTCATCCCTCCAAAGCTCCAGGGTCACGCCTGTGACCTCATATCCCATTTCCTTTAACAGGTGGACACATACGGAGGAGTCCACTCCCCCGGACATACCGACTATCACCCTTTTTTTCATATGTTATATAAAACCCTTCTTATGAAAAACTCAAATGATCGCAGTGGTGAAGGAAATCAGAAAGCTCCATTTTAAATACGCCACCAGTGACCGTGCCGGTATTCGCATCATCTTTCACCATATAGGGCATACCGTTTCTGTCATACTGCCTGATCATATTCTTCCAGGGATTGACCAAAAGGACAAATCTCTGTCTGACTGTTTTCCCTGATATGCTTCTATCCTCTTCCGTCACGCCGCGAACGCTGTATGCATGCCTTCCGGGCAACCCGAAAATAACCTTTTCTCCTGCGCTCTGTCCCTCTTTCTTTTTAAGTGCAAAACCATATTGCCTGATGCCTGCCGAAACAATCTTGTTCGCAGTCAAAGCATCCTGTATCTTCTTATAGTCTTCCAGTTCGGCATCACTGTAGTTGCCGTCTCTGTTAATGGTCCTGCGCAGGAATTTGTTGTTTACGGCATAACTCTTTAAGTAATTCAGATAATGCTTCTTCATTTTTTCCTCATCATAGCCCACAGCATTGATCCGTGGCCATTTGGCGCTGTAGTTTGAAAGCTTCTCGATCAGAAACAGCATATCAACATCATCCGTTATACGCGTACCCGTAAAATTCTCCTTCAAAAATGCGTTAACATATCCTTCAATCTCTTCAAAGACTTCATCATTGGAAAAAAGCTTATAATTCACGTCATTTTCGTCCTTGATATCCACACCGAAAAACAGCTTTGCCTTTTGTATATTCCATTGTGCATTGCTGAGCTTTTTACCGTCTTTTTTGGCTTTTTCAGCCTCCCTGTCCTTTCTTTCACCTCTCATCTTGGACAAAAAGTCCTTTACATCGATGCTCTCACGGGGGTAAAAATGTACAAGTGAAACCTCTTCCTGGTCCTTAAGTGCAGGTCCCAAAATGTGCCTGAGGGCATTTTTGGAATAGCCGCCGTTTCTGATACCGTCATACTGGACACCATTTTTTTTGACCATGCCCTGGATCTTGGATCTGTAGGAACGGTCCGGCTCTATCTGTGGTCTGGCAACCGCATAGGCTTTTTCCAAAAAGGATAACCATATGGCTCCCCCGCCATTGGTGGCACAATTGTAAAACTGAGACGCACTGGTCCCGAATTGGTTTTTTGTCTGAAAAGTACTGAGGGTCTTCGAGACCTTGACAAATACCGGTTTATTGTCCTTATCATAAAACCGTACGATAACATGATCGCCCTTATCCTGCATCATATCTCTAATAAAGTCGGGATTCTTTTCAACAACGGAATTGACGGCGCTTATAAAATAACAGTCTCCCATATCCCCCTGCCTGACATCCGAGGGGGCCGGATCATGTCTGAAAAGCGGTCCTTTAAATTCAACCACCTTGCATTCCACCATAGCCCCAGGTGCAGTGATGATGGCATTTTTCTTTCCCGTACTCTTGTCCTCAAAGAACATGCCGTCATTACTTCTGAAGTCCAAAACCTTTGACTTGCCTATCTGCGACTCCAGATCCTGATTACCAAAAAGACCTGCACACTGGGGAGCATATGCTCTCAAAAGCTCATGATCCTGATCCTGAAGCCCACGTTTGCGATACTTATCAGTAAATTCCTGCTGTCTTGTTGCAAAAGTTGCAGGGTCACCCTCATTAAGCTTCTTCAGATCTGCACCATATTCAGCCAGAAAACTCATAGCTTCATCAACACTGGAATGGTCAATTGAAGTCTCGCCCCCCGGTAGGGTTCTGTTATAAACGAAAAAACTAAGGCCTTTGATGATACCCTGTGCTTTTTCCGAGGCACCAGCATATCTCGGCTGGCTTTCTTCAGCAAGCAGTAAATTGGAAAGACCATATATAAACTGGGATTTTGCCAAATCTGCAGCAGTCTCTCTCTGCCTTTGACCGATCTCCACTAACCTGGGATTCACAAGGCCCTTACGCGTCTCATCCTCAAGGCGGTCCATAAGCTTCTCCTGGCCCTCTTCCATATTTCTTTTCTCAGTTTCTATCTGTTCATCGGTCTTCCCACCAAAAAACACCCTGACAGACTCAGACAGATTCTTCTTTCTGGCTGCCTCGGGGACAGGACCGGTAGTAGACTTTACTGCTTCAGCCTCAGGAGCACCTTCTTTGGTCACCACCCGCTTGTCACTTTCAGAATGCTTTTCATCAGTACTATAGACATGGGAAACCTTCGAAGCAGACTGTAATCTTTTGACCTGATTAGGATCCGTCATATCTATTACCCCTCAATACTGTTTCTCAGTTCACTTATGCCGTATAAAAACAGCGCAATCAGATTTTCATAATGAGCCCTAGGAAGAATGCCCTCCGCCTCCGGGGTCTGGGCACGAAGTTCCACGGTCATATTCACAGGATCATAGACCGCATAGCCAAAGGCACTGCCGAAATTGAAGCCGGCACACTCCATGACGTATCCCTTATCGTCGTTTTCAAATTCAAAGACCGTGGACTGCAGCAGCAGGATATAACGGCCCTCATCCGGCTCTCCCACTGCAAAGTATTTCAGATCGATCACCTCGTCATCAATGGACACACGCACAAAAGGCAGACCGTTATCTCCGATCTGCTGATCCACATCGGCGCCGGGCAGGATATCCTCTAAAATATAAAAAAGTGAATTGACTCTCGGCACCACAGCTCCACGGTAAAAATCTTCCTCAGTAAATTCCATGGTAGTTTCATTTGAATTCTCAGCCATGATCTCTCTCCTTTACAACTGAATAAAATAGTTATGGGTTTCCTGTATCTTTATCTTTCCCTTAAAGTTTTTAAAAATGTGCTTTGAAAGCCTGATGGAATCCCTATAAGCCAGGGCGGTCATGATCTTTTTATATACGTCCCCATCAGCTTTTATCTTTGAATACAATGCCCCCAACATCACTATGGCCATGGGACTGTATTCCCGCATCACATACATGGAGCCCAGATAAAGCGTGTGATCCGGCATGGCGGAGGAAAGCAAAAACCCTGCGCAGGCACCCTCTCCATCATAAAAAACAAAGGAGTATTCCGGGAGCAGTGCCTCCCCCAGAGTATGAGGCCCCAGATCCCGGGGAAAATACCCTTCAAAAAAGGATGACTCGAACCAGGCTCTCTCATCCTCACTGAGCTGTGAATACTTTTTTAGCAGTTTCTGTTCCACGGTTATTTTTTTTGAAGCAAAAAGGGATCTGTCCAGATCATCCACCAAAAAAGTGATGACTTTGTTGCCATCATTGATCCTCTCAAAGCCGCAGGCTGTAAAAGCCTTTTCACAATCAGCCATCTCAGGCAGGATGACCTGAGCCAAAATGCCGTTGGCCTCAATCTGCAGGCCGGTCCTGAGATATTCCAGCATCTGCCTGAACCTGCCCTGTCTCCTGTACTCCGGCCTGACAAAGTAGTTCTCCAAAATGAGATATCCGGCAGGTTCACCGTCTGCCTCCAGGGCATTGGATAAAACCACAATGCCGCATACCTGACCTTCATCATCCACATCGGCAAAACCGAATTCCCGTCTTTCACTGATACCCTTTATCTCATCAGCACTCAGGATCATATTATATTTATTTGTGTCTTTGGGACTGATCCTCTTAATCATACAATCTCAATCTGTTCAAGCCGTGGCTTATCCGTACCGGCAGGCACACACAGTGTGATCCTGTATCCCGGATACTCATATTCATAAAAAATGCTGTCACTTCCGGTAAAGGAAACCTCTCTCCTGTCGTAGTCAATTTCTATATCATTACGTCCGTACAGCGCCAGGCCCTCGCCTACCAGTTTGGAAAAGGCCTCCCTGTAGGTCCATATACGGTAAAACTCATCCTCCGGATCAGCTGAAGCTCTGACCCTGTCCTTTTCCCTGTCGTAAAAAAAGCGCAAAAGCCTCATAAAGTCCTTAACCCTGCCAATGCGCTCCACATCCACTCCCAGAGGTACCCGGCCTATACCCATGACCACAATATCCCCTGAATGAGAAATATTAAAATGGTATCCATCCCAGGGCTTTTCAAAAAATGGCTTACCATGATCGTTTTTAATGATCCCGGGCTTTTCTCCACCGAACCGGTCGCTTATCACCCTGTCAAAAAGCTGATTCCTGGCAGTCTTTAGATCCATATCCATCTGGGATATGTCCGTATAATAAAGCTTCATGCTATCCCAACCGCTGTCTGACTATCTCGTATGCCAAAACCCCGCAGGCCACGGATGCGTTCAGGGAATCAATGTCTCCTGACATGGGGATGGAGGCTACAAAATCACAATTCTTTTTAACCAGAGGAGATATGCCCTCTCCCTCGTTGCCTATCACCAGGCCGATGGAACCCTTCAGGTCCAGATCGTACATCCTGGTACCATCCATATCCGATGCCACGAACCACATGCCCTCTTTTTTCAGGCTCTCCATGGTCTTGTTCAGGTTGGTGACCTTGGCTACGGGAGTGTAGTTGATGGCGCCTGCCGATGCCTTGGCCACAGTGGATGTGAGTCCGCAGGCTCTGTGGCTGGGGATGATGACTCCATGAGCACCTGCCAGATTGGCGGTACGGATAATGGCCCCCAGGTTGTGGGGATCCTCGATGCCATCCAATAAAAACAAAAAAGGAGACTCGCCCTTTGATCTCGCACTTTCCAGCATCTGCTCCACACTCCCGTAGGAATAGGCAGCGATCATGGCGATGACGCCCTGATGCTTTTTCTCCGTGGAAAGCTGATCCAACCGCTCCTTATTTACAAAATTCACATATATATTCTGTTTTTTTGCCTCGCGCAAAATAGTCTGGGTGGGACCATCCTTGGAATTCTCCAGGACGTAGAGCTTATCCACCGTAGTGTCGCTCCTGAGTGCCTCCAGAACCGCATTCCTGCCCTCGATAACAGATGACTGATCTCTCATACTATCGCTCCTCTACCACTTTCATCAATTCAAATAAACGATCGTTTTGACCCGTCATGTACAGATATCCAATCAATGCCTCCAGCCCGGTGGCCTTGTGGTAGTCCCCGGCGCTGGCATTTTTGGCCATGGTCTTCTGGTGGGAATTCCGCCCCCTTCGCATGACATCAGCCTCCTCCTCGGAAAGCATGGGCTCTATCCTCTCATACAGCCTGGCCTGGGATGAAGCCTTCACCATATCGGAGCATTTTTTATGCATCTTGTTCACCGATGAGTTACCCTCACCTATCACCGAGGCTCTGACAAAAAGATCGAAAACCGTATCGCCTATATAAGCCAATACCGAAGGGGAATATGTGCGGATATCCTTCGCCTTTTGATCATACAGGGCCAAAATGGAATCGTAATCTATACTCTCTCCCATTTTACTCCTTCGCGTGTGTCCTTAAGCCTGATGCCTTTTTCCAAAAGCTCATCCCTGATCTCATCAGCCCGGGCGAAATTCTTTTCCTTCTTGGCCTGCTGGCGTTCTGCTATAAGAGCATCTATATCAAAGTCCAACTCTTCCTCCTGCCTTTCCAGGATCACACCCAGCACATCCGACAGGGTTTTAAGTCTGTCATAAAGTGCGCCGGCCTGATCGGAGCTAAGCTCATTAGCATGCTGGTTGGCAAAACGTACAAATTCAAAGATGGATGAGATGGCGTCCGCCGTATTAAAATCATCATCCATGGCCTCTTCATACTTGGTGACGAAACCTGAAGTGTCGGCAAGCACATCACCCTCATACTTAGCACCATCCAGCCCCTCGGTCCGGCCGCTTGCAGCGATATCACGAAGCTGGCCTGCACAGGTCAGTATACGATCCAGGGAATTCCTGGCTGACTCCATCAGATCCGCGGAGAAATTCAAGGGACTCCTGTAATGAGCAGACAGCATGAAAAATCTCAGCACCTGAAGATCATACTTCTCGGAGATCTCCCTGACTGTAAAGAAGTTGCCCAGGGACTTTGACATCTTTTTATTATCAATATTTAAAAATCCATTGTGCATCCAGTAACGAGAAAACTGCACGCCGTTGGCTCCCTCGGACTGAGCTATCTCATTTTCATGATGAGGGAAGATCAGATCCTCTCCTCCCGCATGGATGTCGATCTCATCACCCAGATATTTTTTAGCCATCACCGAGCACTCGATATGCCAGCCGGGACGGCCGTCGCACCAGGGTGACTCCCAGTAGGGCTCGCCCTCCTTTTTGGGCTTCCATAATACAAAATCCAGATAATCTCTCTTGCCCTCTTCCCCGGTAACCTTGATATCACGATGACCACCCTCCAGGTCGTCGATATTCTTGTGGGAAAGCTTTCCGTAATCCGGATCACTCTTTACCGAAAAATAAACCGTACCGTCCTCTGCCGCATAGGCATGGTCCTTTTCTATGAGTGTGGAGATCATCTCGATCATGCCGCTTATCTCATTGGTGGCCATGGGATGTGTGGTGGCCGGACGGACATTCAGAGCCTCCATATCCTTTTTGCACTCATCTATAAAACGAGCTGCCACCTGCTCGGAGGTAGATCCCTCCTCGATGGCCTTTTTGATTATCTTGTCATCCACGTCCGTAAAATTGCTGACGTAGTTCACCTCATATCCCCTGTACTCGAAATACCTCCTTACGGTATCGAATACTATCATGGGACGGGCGTTTCCAATATGTATGAAATTATATACCGTGGGTCCGCATACATACATGCGAACCTTGCCCGGCTCAATGGGATCGAACTCCTCCTTGCTTCGTGTCAATGTGTTGAAAATCTTCATTTATGATATACCTTTCGTTTGGATTTCTTTTAGTGCCTCCGCCAGCATCTGTATCTCATCCCCGGTCTTTACATCCAGATCGGAAAATGTAAGCTCGGTCTTCGGATCATTGAATCCAGCATGGTTACATGCTGCCTCTGTCATTGCCCTAAGTGGATTGTTAACATTCGCTTCCATAAAGGACAGGAAGACTATGACCAAAATGGCGGAAATTATAAGCAAAAATACCGCTATATATATCGTATACCTCAAGATGCTCTCCATAATACTGGCCATGGAAATATCGCACATACAATAGCCCACTACAGAATTGCCGTCCTTGATGGGCACGCCGCCGGATACCAGCCAGCCGTAGGGATCCGTATTGGTGACATAGGCGGGGAAGCCCCTCTCCGGATCCTCCAGAGTCTCATAATTTACCTCATATATGGGATCCAAAACTCCCGGCATACAGGCATCCTCGTCTGCCGCATCGATGAGATAAATGGAGTTTTTATCCTCAGGTATCATCGCCGTAATATATATGCAGTCCACGTTATTCCTATCCTGAACCAGATGCAGATCCGAGATCACCCTGTTGAATTCATGCATGTCCTCAATATATGAATACCTGCTCACATATTCATCAAACTCGGGACTGCCCCAGTCATCACTGTAGACCTTGTTCTCAGTGGAGTTATACACCTTGAGGGCCTCGTCCCTGACGGCACGCACATTCTCCGGTATCAGCACCGCAGCCGCAGTCTCAGACACACTAATAACCTGCTGCTTGTACTGATCCTGTACCAGCACCTTGATTATCTCATAGCTGGCGAAAACAGAAGCCACTATAATGACCAAAAAACTGATCACGATTATCAGTATGTTCTTTTTTCTAAGTGAAGATCTCATATACCCTCCTCTATTGCTTTTGCCGGGGACAACCTGCACATCCCGGTGATGACACATCCGAGGACCCCTCATATATGCCCTCAATCAGTGCAACTGCCTGAGCGGATATACCTTCTTTTCTGCCAGTAAATCCTAAATGTTCCTCAGTGGTGGCCTTAATATTGATCATATCCGGATCACACTTAAGAGCCGCCGCCACGTTTTCCTTCATCTCAGGAATAAACGGCCGCATCTTGGGAGCCTGCGCTATAACTGTGGCATCCACGTTGCCAACCACATATCCCTTTTCAAGTAGTTTTTCTCTGACCTCCTCCAGTAACCTGATGGACGAGATCCCCTTGTATCTGTCATCCGTATCCGGAAAATGTGCGCCGATGTCATCCAGTCCCGCTGCTCCCAGCAGCGCATCACATATGGCGTGCAGCAGCACATCCGCATCCGAATGTCCCTCCAGTCCCTTGTCATGCTCTATCTCCACACCACCGATGATGAGCTTCCTGCCCTCCACCAGTCGGTGTACGTCATATCCCGTTCCGATCCTCATATCTTCTGTCATCCTCCGATTCAGAATTATTGTATATGTTTAACCCGTATAATTCAACATTTTATTCTTTTTTTCTGCTTATCCGTTAGTCCGGGCGGCTTCGAGTAACTGACAGTATGTGTTGCCACTCATGAGCTCCGCGTCTATATTATTGTTTGCTTGTAATATCCCTCGAGATACAACGCGGATAGCAAACAATAATCATAAGCTTAGTGTTCGCCTCACTGATCCTCGGCTGGACATGTCGCGCATCTCAGTAAAAGGCAAAGCACATGCCCTGGCACTCGTTCCTCGTGCCGGGCACGTACTTTCCCTTTAACTGATCTGACGGTCACAGCCTCGGGCTCGGCTCCACTTTGCTAAGAGCTGCGCTATATTATTGTTCACTTGTTGAATCCATCAAGAACTATGAGGATAGTGAACAATAATCGTGAATCGTCCAACACACACTGTCAGCTTACTCTCGCCGCCCTCAGCTCAAATCTGTAGAAACTACTATGAGGGCCGCCGGGAGCAAGGGGAAAGGTATGCCGAAGATTTCGTTTAATGAGCTTAGTATACGTTGCTTTTGCCAGCCCGGCAGCATCGTCTGCCATGGATGGCAGACGGAGTGAGAAACGTGCCATGGAAGGCGCGTTCGAACGGTGCGGAAGTCTCGAGGGAATGAATAACGGCAAAAGCTTTACGTATACTTAGCAAATGGATTCCGAAATCGGAGGTATGCCTTTCACTTGCTCCCGGCGGCCCGGAATATAAACTAAAGTAGGAATTAAACAAAATTTTAGACATAAAAAAAGTAGCGAAGGGGGTAGCGTAACCCTCTTGCGCCTAAGGAATCCATGATGATAAAAGTTCGGGAAATAAAAAAGTAGCGAAGGGGAGACTTGAACTCTCGACACCACGGGTATGAACCGTGTGCTCTAGCCAGCTGAGCTACTTCGCCACATGCACTGTTTTCTCGTGCAACAGTAGGTATATTATCAAAAATGTATATTCTTGTCAACAGTAAATTTTGAAAGTATAATATGTAATCATAATTTAAAAGATTCCTCGCTTTGCCCGGAATGACAAATGAGGATATCTGGCTTAGAAAGGAGTCATTGTTTATGATAAAGAGTTTTAAGAAATTATTGATGGCCGGTTTTATATGCTCACTGATACTGACAGGCTGCGGAGGCAGCGCGGATACCGGATCATACAGAATGAGCGATGAACCGAATTATGCTGCAGACTCTTATGATGCTGCCACAGAGGAAGCATACGAGGGCGACTACAGTTATGATGATGTGGAGGCTCCGGCGGAATCTTCTGCTGCGAGCGGGATCGACATACAGGAAAGCACTCCCAGTGTCACTGCAAAGCAGATATCCACAGAGAAGCTTATCTACACCTGCAACCTCTCCATAGATACACTGGATTTCGACGAGACCCTGAAGTCTCTGGCAGCCCTTATTGAAAAGAATGACGGGTTCATTGAGAACGAGGAGTATTCGGATGGCAACTCATATGATCTGTACAGCTACTATTATGTGGAGGACAACACCAAGCACGATCAGTATACAGCCACTATCCGCATTCCCTCGGATAAGTACAAGACATTTTTAAATGATGCCGAGAGTCTGGGTGATATACGGTCCAAAAATGCCAACGTGGAAAACGTATCTCAGGAATATTCGGATCTTAACGTTTCGTTAGAAATATATGAGGCCGCATATGACAGATATATGAAGCTTTTAGAGGAGGCCACGGATGAGGACTATGCTCTTGAGCTCCAGCAAAAGATCACCGATACCCAGGTAGAGATCGCCAGGATAAAGACGAGACTCAATAAGATCGATACGGATGTGTCCTACTCCTTTGTCAATATCAGTATCAGAGAGGTCACCAAGTATGATGAAAAGCCCCTGCCAAAGGATACCTTCGGACAGAGGCTCATCAGTGAAATAAAAGAAACGGCTGAGGGATTCCTGGGCTTTTTGGAGAACCTGCTGTTTATCATCATCCACCTCATCCCTTATCTGGCACTGATAGCCATAATAATATTCATTATCACAAAGATAAGGAAAAAGATGGGCAAGACCTCCTTCAGGGAAAGCATAAAAGCCAAGCAGGAAGCCAAAAAGGCAGCCAAGGCCGCTAAGCGTTCTCAGGCTCAGACTCCTGAGTCTGCACCGGCTCAAACCACCCAAACAGACCGCCAAGAACAGCCAGAGCAAGAACATAAATAACATTTATACATAAAGCCATGATGATCGATGAGGGCCCTACATCAGCGGTGATCCTGTTGAGACCGAAGCCTGCCAGCATAAAGGCCGAAAAATTGTTTGCAATATGTATGGCTGAGCTGGCTTCCAGGCCCTTACCGATATAGGCTGCCAGTCCCATGCCGAGACCATCGATGAGGATCGCTATCACACCATAAATGTTGTAGGGATGTGCTATGGCAAATATCACCGTCTGAAGGATGATGGCAAGCCAGGGGATCCTGAACCAGGAACCGAAGGTCTGCATCAAAAAGCCACGGAAGAAATACTCCTCTGCCATACATTGAAAAGGTACCAGTATGGCACATGCTATGAAGCCGGCCACTGTGAATCGGATATCACCCCTGTAGCCGTCCACCAAAGCTGAGATCACGTTAGGCATGGCGTTTACGATGATCGCAACAAGCAGGCACTTTTTAAACACCTTTCCGCTCCATCCGTCACCTCTGGATGAGGAAAGTGATGAAAAGGGTCTGCTTTTTGTTATCTTTAGTACCAGCCATAATATGGGGATCATGACTGCAAGACCGCCAAGTGAAACGACAGCGCCGGTTACGGAATAAGCGTCCAGGGTGTCATAGCTGCCGGTGAAGGATGAAATATCAAATTTTAACCCGCTATACGGGCTGATCGCATACATCGCGCATACAATGACAATAACCGCCACCACATAAAGGATGCCTGCCAGGATCAGCTCGATGATGGGCTTGAACCAGCGGTAGCCCTCGAAGGTCCTGGGGTAAGTTACATAGTTTTCTGCTTTTCTGTAGGTTTGATTGTACTTTTTCATTTTTTCTCCTATTCACACTGCGTCACCTTCACGCTATAAATCACTCAGAAAAATAGTTATCAAACATGGCGCGGGCCACGGGGACAGCATGGGAGGATCCGCTGCCGGCACCCTCCATGATGATGGCAACCGCCACTTCCCTGTCCTCTTTTTTGGCAAAGCCCACAAACCAGGAATGGGTGGCATTTTTATCGGAGGTATATTCTGCGGAGCCTGTCTTACCGTAGGCCTTGTAGTTTTCGGACAAAAGCGCGGAGCCTGTGCCGTCGGTCACTACGGCGCGCATGAGTTTGCGAAGCTTTTTGGCATCCTCTGTGGAGACGATGGCTCCGTAGGTATCCCCGAAATTGGGACGCACCAGATCCCCGTTGTCATTTACCACCTTATCGATGATGTAGGGCTCCATCACTATACCGTCATTATCTATGGCTGCAGCTATCATAGCCATATGAAGTGGTGTCACCAGAGTATTACCCTGTCCTATGGCTGTTTGCATCACCAGTACAGGATCATCACCTTTCTTGAGATCAAAGGAGCTCTTTTTGACATTTGACAGCTTCGTAGGGATATCCCTGTTAAAAAGCATGTTCTCCGCCAGATTGTGATACTTGTTCAGATCCAGGGACAGCCCCGCCTGCGAAAAGGCTACATTACAGGACTTGGCAAAGGCCTGGGTGAGATCCTCCTGGCCGTGGGCGGTATTACCGTAGCAATGGATGGTAAACCCGTTTTCTGTATATGTGCCCTGGCAGTCAAAAGTATCACTTTTCTTTCCGCCTTCATTCAGATACTCCAGGGCAGTCAGGATCTTGAAGGTGGATCCCGGAGGATAAAGCCCCTGGGTAGCGCGGTTTAAAAGCACCGAGGAATCACTGTCGGAGTTCAGAGCCTCCCAGTTTGATGCTATGCTAACCGGTTCAAAGTCCGGCTTTGACATCAGAGTCAGTATACGTCCAGTGGAAGGCTCGATGGCTACCACTGCACCTCGATAGTTACCGAAGGCATTGTAGGCTGCCTGCTGCATGCCCGCATCCAGGGTGGTCACCACCGAGTCTCCCTGGTCCTTGGTATCGGTAAAATCATTTATCAGTCTTGTCAATGCAAAGCTGTGGGAACGGAGCATATTGAAATTGCCGTCCAGCTCCACTCCCGCCTTACCGTTGGAATTGTATCCCACTGCATGGGCAAATACCCTGCCGTATGGATACACCCTGCTCTCGCTGCCGTCGGATGATACCTGCGTGGTAGCCAGCACCTCACCGTCTGAGGAAAGTATGTCTCCCCGGATCACGTTTTCTGAGAACTGCGATACCCTGGCATTGTAGGGATTGTTGATGAAGTCCTCAGCCCCGAAGGTTATAAAGTATGCAAAGTAAAGGCACATTGCAATGAACAATCCCAAAAAGCCATAGGTGATGACCGCAAACTCCGTATTACTGTTTTCTTTTTTTGCTTGTACTCTTCTTGTCATAGTCATTTAATCCCTTAGCTACAATATCCTCAAGTTCCTCTGTCATCCTCTGATCCTCTCGCAGACAATAAAGCCCCTGTATCACCGCAAAAAGTATCATGGTGGATAAAAGGGAAGATCCACCGTAGGATATGAGAGGCAGGGTCACTCCCGTGGAGGGAATGAACTTTATCACTCCTCCCAGGGTCAAAAAGGTCTGGATACCGTACACCGTCCCCAGTCCCAGGGCGATGAGCTTGTAAAACCGGTCCCTGATCTGCATGGAAATATTAAAAAACATCAGAAAACAATTGATATACACAAATATAAGGCACAGGGCAAAAAAGCCTCCCATCTCCTCGGATATGGCTGCAAAAACGAAGTCCTTGGAAACCACGGGGATCTTTTCCGGCATACCCTCATACATACCGCTTCCAAACCAGCCCCCGGTACCTATGGCAAAAAGTGACTGAGCCACCTGGTACCCCTGGGAATCGATGACGGACAGGGGATCCTTCCAGGCCACTATCCTGTTTTGTACATGGGTAAAGATCCTGGAGGCTAAAAACGCCCCAACCAGGCCCACGCCCAGACCTCCCAAAAACAGTTCCAGCCGCCGGGTGGCCACGTAAACCATGGCCAAAAATGCGACTCCGAAGATGGCAGCTCCACCCAGATCCCTGGCAGCCACCAAAAGCAAAACATGAAGTCCGGCAATGGCTGTAGCCACATAGACCTGTTTCATTTCCCGGATATCGTAGAGCATGGCAGCCAAAAAGAACACGAAAAGGATCTTGATAAACTCCGAGGGCTGGATGGTCACCGGGCCCAGGGAGATGTTCAGCTTGGCGCCATAATCCGTGGAGCCTGCCACTGCCACCAGTCCCAGACCTCCTATGCCGATGATGGCATAGAGCCAGGCCAGCTTGTTTAAAAATTTGAGCTTTCTCACAAAAAGCGGGATCAGCGCAGTGAGCACCACTGCCGCCACAGCCAGGAAAAACTGGCGCAGCGCCTTGTCCCAGGACAACCGGGCCAGGATCAGAAAACCCACGGATAAGAGCAGACACATATTGTTTACCAGGGCATCCGAAGCCGCCCTGTAAAAAAACTTGTAGATAATGAAGATGATCCTAAGCAGCACCAGCTGGGCCAAAAACAAAACCAGCATCTGTTGGGCGACTGACACTGAGGTCACCTCTTCACTGCCGCCTGAATACAGGGTGTGCATCAGTATCACTATATATCCGTTGATGAAAAGCAGCATCACAAGGGCAGTCTGCTTTTTATATAAAAGCTGACTCTTTTCCTCGCTCTTTTGGGGCATCAGCGCCTGATAGCTGAAGTAGGTATATAAGGCCATGATAAATATCATGGTAAATTTTGATACAGTCGTAAGCAGGTGCAGCAATCTATTGTACTCCCCTCTTAAAGTGTCCTCGGGTGACGTTATGATCGGTCCTTACATCCATGCCGTCCAAGTATTCCTTTTTATAAATATCCAAAAGTTCCCCCACATCTTTGGGCTCTTCAAAAACAAAGTTCATCAAAAGCCGGGCCGGACCCAGGGCCCTGATCTTTTTGCCGTCTCCCAAAAGGGACATGGGCAGGCTGTTATAAACATAGTTGGTGCAGGAGTCACAGTGGTTTACCACGGAAAATACCGCACCCCTGTCATCCGTCAGATCTATCCTGGTATAGGGTTTTTCTTTGCAGCCGTAAAACCGCCTGGCCGGACAGTTGGCCATCACCATCACCACAGTCTGTCCGTATATCTCCATGGTACTGCCTGAATTCTTCCTGTGGGACAGTTCCTTTTCATTAAGCTCCATAGGTACAAACTGCCGGTCATAGCCTAAGTCCTCAAATGCCGTCACCGTCCTGTCTGAATAGGAATAGAGCCTCTCCCCGAAATATATCTTCTCCTTTGGATAGCTCATGGTATCCAAAAGTCCCAGAGCATCGTAGGAATCTGCGATCACTCCGGACAAAAGGTCCTCATGCTTTTTTATGAGTCCGCCAACCCGGTCAGTATCATCGGATCTGATGACCACCGGCAGCCTGAAGTAGTACTCAAAGTCATCATCGCATATTTCACTAAGCAGGTGCTCCGGCAGGTATATGCCTCTGACAAAGCCATGTCTTTTAACAGCAAAAAGCTGGTCTTTGTTTTCCACGCTGACATATAGTAAAGGGCTGCCAAGCTCGCCGGTCTCATGAACCTCCAAAGGCTCGTAGGGTATTTTCTCCCGGTGGAAATACTCCTTGCCCAAAAGTCCGCTCATCACCTCAAAGGCCCTGCGTCTGATCTCCTTGATATGCTTCATGGGAACAAAGAGTTCACCCTCTATCTCTATCCGAAGTTCTCCAAAATCAAAGGCCTCCTCTCCGGTCTTAACAAGCTTGTCCCTCACCTCATCTGCTGTGGTGGCTTTGGAACGCGCAGGCTCCACTGTCTCACCTTCCACGCTTACTGTTTTGGTACCGTAGGTCACGTTCATGGAAAGGGGCTCTCCCACTGTGATGGAAAGGACTGCATCCACCTGCCTCTTTTTCTCCGTGATATCAATGCTGTGCTCATCCTGTCTGAAGGAACCCACGGCAGGATCGATCATGGAGACATCATTTCTCATATCGAAATACTTATCCGTGCTGCCGCCCCGGTTGCCATAGGACAAAAGACGCTTTAAGTCCTTCTCATCCACGGTATAGTCAGCCGTGCCTTGCTCCAGAATCCTGTCGAAATACTCCCTGTATACCGACACCACTCCTGCCACATAGGCCTCATTTTTAAGACGACCCTCTATCTTGTAGGAGGTGACACCCGCCTCATGTAATCTGGGAAGGGCATATAGTCCGCACAGATCCTTGGGACTGATATAATATCCGTCCTCGCCAAGTTTCTGTCCCCTGTCATCGGTCACACTGTATTTTTTTCTGCAGGGCTGGGCGCAGGCACCTCGGTTGCCGCTGCGTCCCCCTATCATGGAACTCATGAGGCACTGGCCCGAATAGCACACACAAAGCGCCCCATGCAAAAACACCTCTATCTCCAGATTGGGAAGCGCTTCATGTATAAATGCGATCTCGGGGATGGAAAGCTCCCTGGCCGGCACTATACGACAGGCCCCCTGTTCCATAATAAAACGGGCTCCCGAGGGTGATGCAATGTTCATCTGTGTACTGGCGTGAAGGGGCAGGTTGGGAAAAAACTTCCTGCAAAAAGAAAAAATCCCGAAGTCCTGTACTATAATGCCGTCGATATAAGCGCTGTAATAGAAGGACAAAAAATCATAGAGCATACGCTCCATCTCAACATTTTTAAGAAGGGTGTTAACAGTCAGATAGACGCTCTTGCCCCGGGAGTGGGCATAGTCGATGGCAGCCATAGAGTCCTGCCGTGAAAAACCTGCATTGACCCTGGCTCCAAAGGCGTCTCCGCCGAAATATACCGCATCCGCCCCTGCTGCAAATGCACTTTTTAATATCTTAAGATCCCCTGCGGGTGCTAATAATTCCATAGATCAAAAATAAAAAGGAGACAGAGGACCGTCCCCCTGTCTCCTATCCTTTCATTCCGGTCCCAGGAGAGCCTCCTCCAGGGAAGCCTCCAGCCTGGCCTTTAAGGTCAAAAGTTCTTTTTTCTCCTTCTCCAGGGCCTCTATCTGCTCCTCAAAGCCTGAGATCTTGACCTGCTCGGAGATGAGATCGTGCTTGAGATCATATATCTCCTTGTCCTTTTGCTCCATGTCGGACTCAAGCTTTTCCACATGATCCCTGGCCTTGAAATAATCATCAGCTACATTGATATTGATAAGAACCTGCTTCATATCCACGGACAGGTTCTTGTATCCGTCCATGGCGGCAAACTCCTCTATCTTGCCATTGATATAGGTGGCTATACGCTGGAGATAATCCTCCTCCTCGTATCCGCTCAATGTATATACTTTTCCATCGATAAGTACCTTGGTACTTTTCTTTGCTGACATACTCTCCTCCACACACCGATTATTATGCCAAGTGAATTATAACGAATTTTAATGGACGTTGCAACAATTTTGTAACAATCCTACATTTTCCTCACAAATGCCAGCATGGTCAGGTCGTCGAACTGAGACGCATCACCCACAAAGGCATCCACATCCGCACGTACTGCTCTAAGCAGCTCGTCGGGAGCGTCATTAGTATGCTGCTCGAGAATGGCCTGCAGCCTCTCCATACCGTAAAGCTCATCAGATGAACTGGTGGCCTCGGGCACACCGTCCGTATACAGGAAAAGCATATCCCCTATATCCAGGTTCATCCTGTCCATACTGTACTGCATGCCTTCGAGGCAGGCCAGAGGCGGCCTCTTTTTTGCAGGACTGTAGGTCTTGACTGAACCGTCGGCATGAAGCACGAAGGGCAGCTCGTGGCCCGCATCGGAAAACTCCACATCACCGGTCTTTAAGTCAATCACGGCTATCCAGGCTGTAACGAAAAGATTCTCCTCATTATTCTCAGCCAGCTGGTCATTTACCGCTGCGAAAACCTGATCCACGGGAAGTCCGCTTTGCATCTGGTTTTTAATAAGGGTCTTTGCTATTACCATGAAAAGTGCGGCAGGTACACCTTTGCCGGATACATCCGCCATAACCACGCCCAGATGATCCTGATCCACCATGAACAAATCGTAGAAGTCTCCGCCAACCTCCTTGGCAGGATCCATGGAAGCATAAATATCCATGTCCGTCCTCTCAGGGAAGGCAGGGAAAATGGAAGGCAGCATATCCGCCTGGATCTTGGTGGCGACATTCAGCTCCGCTCCTATCCTCTCCTTTTCCGCCGTCACCGAGGTCAGGTCGGCTATGTATTTCTTCAGGGATACAGCCATATCATTGAATCCCTGTGCCAGATCACCGATCTCATCGTTGCTGACGATCTCTGCACGATGGTCCAGATCACCCTTTGAAATAACCTGGGCATCGCTGACCAGACTGATGATAGGCTCAGTAAGACGGTTGGCAAGCTTGGAAGCTGCAAGGGAAAGTATCAGCAAGAGTCCTACGAACAGTGAAACAAAGATAAGGATACTGTTGCGGATATTGTCGCTCATATCCTCCACCGGTGCCAAAACCACGCTCTCAGGCATCCTGATGCACATACGCCAGTTGGTGGCCTCGATGGGAGCATAAGCATAATAAACACCATTAGAGGACTCGGCGATACCAGTGATACCCGAAGAAATGAGATCGGCAACGTTCTGGTCCATACCCTCATCATCCATCAGGGTCTGCTCATCGGCATCGGGGGAGATCACATTACCGGAATTGTCCACCAAAAATGCATATACTCCATCCTCCTGGGATGCTGTATCACCCTCTAACTTAACAACAGTCTCATACAGATCAGAGATCAGGATATCCATGCCGATAACGCCGGCAAACTCATCATTACCGTCATAATACGGTGCCACACAGGTGATGGTGAGTCCACGTCCGAAGCCGTCTGCATATACATCCGTAAAAGCGGTATGCTTCGTCTCCTTACCCAGGGTATACCAGGTAGTATCAAAATATGGATAGACCGTCAGATCCACCTTCTTGTCAGCGGTCTTGTCGTAACCTATCAGAAATCCGTTTTTGGATCCCACATATACAACGGTTATGATGTCATTGGAAGAATCGATAACAGGATGAACAATATGCTGGATATTACTCAAAAGCTCGGACTCCTCAATATAATCCTCCTCCTTGAGATCCTCGGAAGCCAGTACCATCTGCAATGACAGCTTGCCGGCGTTTTCAGCCTTGGGAGGATCGATCTTGTGGTTCACATAATCCTCAGGCTTAACGTATAATCTGTGGGTATATATGGCAAAATCGTTTACCACATGTGAATAGTTTTTAAGCTCGGAGTCAGCCAGCTTGGCCTTACTGGAAACAACGCTCGTCAGGTTCTCTTCCATCTGGGAAAGGAGCGCCTGCTTACTCTTGGCACGGATGCTGTTCATGGTAACAATACCGACTATACCGTTTATGATAAGCGCCAGACCGGCGATGAGCACCACGTTTACCCTGACTCTCTGCTTGATGGATATACGCTTTTTTTCCCTCATACTATTCTCCACTCACTTTCCTGACCATCTTCTCGGCCATGTCTATAACTCTCTCAGAGACGATGTCCGGGAATCTCTCCCTCATTTTCTTAAGTTCTGACACCAGCTCAGCCCCGGTGTCACAGCCTCCGGCCACGAACTCACACATATCAATGGAGTCCTTCCTGTAGGTGTTCATGATGGACTTTAAAATGGGACATTCCTTCCACAGAGTCTCCACCATATCCTCCGAAAGATTCGGTGTCTTAAAATCCATTATATACTTTGGCGTCACGGAATCCACCTTTTTATTTACGGCAAGTGAAATATAATCATCAAAAAGGCCCTTGCCGTTCATGGATGAGGTGGCAGCCGTAAGATATGACATGCGGCTGTTGATCTCAACTATATACCATTCTCCCTCGTGGAAAATGAGATCCACCTCTGCGGCCCCGTACAGTCCGATGGACTCAGCCATACGCACCATCTCTGCCTTGAGCTTGTCCACCTTGAACTCGGGATTGGTAACAGGTCCCATTTTAAAACTTGTAAAGGGATCTGTCACACCATCATCCGTCACGGAAAACAGGATGGGGGCATATACCGTATAGGCTCCGGGCACGCCCATGATCTCAATACCGAAGCTGTCTCCGGATATCCACTGCTCCACTACCAGATCACTGTCGCCCTCATAATCCGAAAGGATACGCTTGGCCTCCTCATAGGTGTCTGCTATGGAAAGACCCAGGGATCCTGCACTGACAGTGTTTTTGATCACTATGGGATAGGTCATCTTTTTGATACGGGCAAGCTTGTGCTCCCTGTATGTATTTTTCCCCACAGCCGCTTCACGCTTATGGCAGGAAAAAAGCCAGCTGTTGATATGGATACTGTCTGCACAGTTAAAACCGGCCGCCTTGAGATGCCTGGTGGTCTGTGGCTTGTCACAGGTGACATAACCCATGTAACCGTCGTGGGCTATGGTATTGACTCCAAGGCTCTTTAGCTCGTCCCCTACCAGTGCGTCACGCATATTGTTCCAGTCGTAAGGCAGGGATGGAGGTGTCATGGCTATGGCCACGTCCGGCTTCCAGTCCGCCACCTTTTGTGCGAACTCCTCCACCGATGCCTCTATGGAAATGGGCTCATAGGAAACCCTCTTTGGTGTCACCTTGGCTCCATCTCCCTCATCATCTATCACCATACCACAGGGCGGAACATAGAATACCCTAAACTCATGGTCCGGATACTCAGCCGCTATCCGATCCCATTCATCTGCCCTCAGGGGTCTGAATATATAGTGAAAGGTATAGTCCGAACCGGGTCCGTTTGCGTCAGCATTATAAACCGCAATCTTCATTTTGCCTTGCTCCTGTTACTGTCTGGCTATCTGTATCAACGTATTGTTCATGCCCATTATATAATCATATGACAGCCTGTTTGTCATGGTCTGTAGCAACATCAGGTTCTCCTCGCTGTCATCCTCGGTACGGTGTGTAGGATCAAAGGGTTCTCCGATACTCCTGAAGGAAATGTCGATATCCTTTTCCCTGACACGCAAAAGAATATCTATATCCCCTGTATCCCTGCGATGGTGCTGGGTATACACTGCCATCTCCTCGCACATGAGACCAACCCTCATGGCCTGCTTGGCAGACAATCCATTCTCCGAGCAAAAATCGATCATCCCTTCACTGATGGCTGAGATGTCCTCGTTGGTGTCGGTGATGGTGGTATTGATGGTGGATATGCTTCCAACATCCTTTCTGATGAGCAGGATATTGGAAAACGACTCCCTGTTATTATTGTAAATGATGATGTTGGTAATGAATATGATCACAAACATCAGTATCGCAGCAGCCGGATAGGACATATACACTCCGTCAGTCCCAAAGGAATCGGCCAGGAAATATCCCAGGGGGATCACAAAAAGTCCATCCATCAGCCCCACTGCAAAGGCATATTTTCTCCTGCCCTCCACCTGGAAAAACCTCAGGAACTGAATGGAAATACCCCGGGGCAGATAAGTAAATGCAAAGAGCCTGATACCCTGTATCCCCAACTCCACCATATCAGGCTGATCTACGCCGTAGGCAAAGATGATGGCCTGTGGAAATACTATGAAAAACGCTGTCAGTATCAGAGAAAACAGAGTCTGCAGCTGGAGGGACCGCTTCATGACGTCAGCCTGTCCCTTGAAATCCCTCTGGCCCGCAAGCATGGCCAAAAGAGGCTGGGCCGTATCCGCTATACCCAAAAGAAATACGCAGGCGATGGAAAAGGTCTGCAGGCAAAGGGAAAAGCCTACCACTCCTGTCCTGCCGCCGTACTCCACTGCCAGCTGGTTGCTGACAGAATACTTAAAGGCATAGCATATCTGAAGAAGTGCCGTAGCCGCGCCCTGGGTCACGATAAGGGGTGTCAGGCTGGTATCAAAGACATCTATCTTTTCATTCTTGATATTCACCTTCCCGCTGATGATATAAAAGATCAACAGGCCGGCTCCCACCAGATAACCCACGATGGTGGCGTAGGCCGCGCCCTCCACTCCAAAGCCCAAAACCTTGATAAATACAACGTCCATCACAAGGTTTAAGACATTGGATACTATATTGACTATTGTAGCATAAACCGGCGCTCCGCTGGGAGGTAAAAAGCAGACACAGGTCAGCAATACTATCAGTATGGGGGCGGTAAAGAGCATCACATGATAATATGATGTATATGCTTCACGAAGTCCCTCATCAGCGCAGAGTATCGTGGTAAAGGGGCCGGAAAAGATCCATCCGAAAAGCACCACCGCAAGCCCAAGCAGCACTGCCAGATACATGGAAAGTCTGAATACCTTGCCAGCTCTGACGGTATCCCATGCACCCAGATACAGGGCGTAAAGAGTGGAGCCTCCGTTACCCAAAAGCACATAGCACGCCGCGATAACGAAGATAATGGGATAGCCCATGTTGGCTATGGCAAGGGCATCACTTCCCAACATATTTGACAATATCATGGAGTCCACAAATTCATTGAGGGCAAGTGCCAACGATGTAAGTATGGAAGGCAGCAGATACTGTCTGTATTTTTTCATCAGGATACTGTCTGACCTGATCCCCTGTGACTGATCAACTTCCATTTCTATACCACCCTGGGAATTTTAAAATGCTCATAAGCAAAACTGGTTGCAACCCTACCCTTTGGAGTGCGGTTGATAAAACCGTTCTTTACCAGGTAGGGCTCATAAACGTCCTCTATGGTGCCTGAATCCTCTCCGATGGATGCCGCCAGAGTGTCCAGTCCCACGGGTCCACCTCCGAACTTGTCTATAATGGTAAGGAGGATCTCCTTGTCGTACCTGTCCAGACCCAGGGTATCCACATCCAAAAGATCCAGTGTCTCCCTGGCCACCTGCTCCGTGATATCTCCCTCATAGCGCACCTGGGCAAAATCCCGGACACGCTTGAGCCAGCGATTGGCAAGCCTGGGTGTCCCCCGGGAACGACGGGCCAGCTCGAAGGCCCCCTTTTCGTCAATACTTACCATGAGCTTTCGGGCCGAGTTCTGAATGATAACGGAAAGCTCAGCCGGAGTGTAAAAGTCCAGATGAAAAATGACTCCGAAACGATCCCGCAGTGGTGCGGATAAAAGACCCGCCCTGGTGGTGGCTCCCACCAGCGTAAACTGGGGCAGGGACAGCCTGATGCTGTGGGATGTGGGTCCCTTGCCCAGGATAACGTCTATGGCGTAGTCCTCCATGGCTGTATACAGCACCTCCTCCACCTGGCGGTTGAGGCGGTGTATCTCGTCTATGAAAAGTACGTCTCCCTCCTGAAGGGAATTGAGGATGGCAGCCATATCTCCCGGCTTTTCGATGGCAGGACCTGTGGTGATGCGGATATTGACTCCCATCTCCTCTGCTATGATACCTGCCAGTGTAGTCTTGCCCAGTCCCGGAGGCCCGTACAAAAGTACATGGTCCAGTGCCTCGCCGCGACTGGAGGCCGCCTCCATATATACCTGGAGGGATTCCTTGATCTGCTCCTGGCCTATGTAGTCACGGAGCCTCTTAGGACGGAGGGTATTCTCCGTTTCCTTTTCCTCTCTGGTGACTTCTGTTGAAATAACTCTACGTTCCATTATTTTTCCCAAAAAAGATTCTTCGCTAGGTTGAAGTCATCTCCGATGACTTCTTCAAGCTTCTGCCTCTGGCAGAAGCTTCACCACGCTCAGAATGACATAAGAAATATTCCTGTCATCCTGAGGGAAAAAGTTAACATGCTTATCAAGTTAACAACTGCCCGAAGGATCTTTATCCATTTATATTTTTAAGCGCTGCCTTCAGCAGTTCTTCTTCCGTCATATCATCTGTTATCTCGATGGAATTAAGGGCACGAAGGGCATCCGATGAGGAAAAGCCCAGTGCCGTAAGTCCCATGAGCACGTTGTTTTTGATACTGTTATTTATGCTTGCCGCAGCGGATCCCCTGTCCAGTGTCTCCGATACAGCATCATTGAGATCCAGCTTGTCCTTGAGCTCCAAAATGATCTTTTTGGCAGCCTTGGGACCAATGCCCGGCGCAGCGGTAATGGCCTTTTCATTGTCACCCAGCACCGCGTAGGTCAGGTCCTCCACCGACAGCACGGAAAGCACCGCCAGAGCTCCCTTGGGCCCTACGCCATTCACCGACAGCAACAGTTCAAATACCCGCTTGGTCTCCCTGGATAAAAATCCATACAATCCGATCCCGTTATCACTCACATGATAATGAGTATAGATCTTCACCTCATCACCATGGTGGATCACTCCCAGATCGCTGCCTGACATGGATATCTCATACCCCACCCCATGGTTATCCACCACAACGGAATTCTCTGTTATATAATCTATCGTTCCTGAAATATATGCGTACATTTTTTTCCTCTAAGATAAAATCCACCGGATTCTGTAATTGTCACGGGTATGATCCGCCCTATTAATGACTCATCCCCCGGCAGATGTACCGTCAGATTATTAGACAACCTCCCGGTAACAAGCCCCGGCTCCTTTTCATTGAGCTGCTCCACCAGCACCTCCTGCCGTGTCCCAACCAGCTTCCCATTCTCCTCGGCCCCGATTTCCTGCACCAGCGCAAGCAGCCGGTCAAAACGATCATGCACCTGATCCTCGGGGACCATGGGAAGCCTGGCCGCCGGCGTACCGGTTCGCTGAGAATAAATAAAGGTAAACGCCGCAGAGTACCGGACTTTTTCCACCACATCCATGGTCTCCAGGAAATCCTCCTCAGTCTCCGTAGGATAACCTACAATTATATCCGTAGTAAGGGCTATATCCGGCATAGCCTCCCTGATATGGGAAGCCAGTGCCAAATACTGCTCCTTGTCATAATGCCTGTTCATGGCCTCCAAAAGCCTGCTGCTCCCTGACTGAAGGGGCAGATGCAGATGACGGCACACCTTTTTTTCGTATGCCATCACATCGATGAGCTCATCTGAAAGATCCTTGGGATGTGAGGTCATAAACCTGACCCTCTCTATCCCGTCTACCCGGCACACCTCTCGAAGGAGCGCAGGAAAATTCATGTCAAAATCGGCACCACGTCCATAGGAATTGACATTCTGACCCAAAAGCATGACCTCCGTCACACCATCGGCGGACAGCCTCTCTATCTCTCGTATAACCTCTCTGGGATCACGACTCCTCTCCCGTCCCCTCACATAGGGAACTATACAATAGCTGCAGAAATTGTCACAGCCATACATGATATTGACCCCTGACTTGAAGGGATACTTCCTGTCGGTGGGAAGGTCCTCCATGATACCTACAGGCTCATCCCATACACTGATGATCTGACCGCGCCGGTTGATCTCAATACCCCGGGCAGCCTCGTCCTCTCCGCCCAGCATCAGATATACCAGCTCACCCAACTGATAGATATTGTGGGTACCGAAAATCATATCCACAAAGGGATAGGACTTTTGTATCTTTTCGATGACCGACGGTTCCTGCATCATACAGCCGCACATACCTATCCTCATCAGGGGATTCTTTTTCTTGTAACCGTGTAGGTATCCCAGCTTGCCGTATACCTTTTGGTTGGCGTTATCCCTGACGGTACAGGTGTTGTAGATCACCAGATCCGCATCCTCATCATCCTTCTCTACATAACCGATATCCTTGAGGATGCCGATGAGCTTCTCCGAATCTCTGGCGTTCATCTGACAGCCAAAGGTGGTCACATGAAAAGTGAGCCTGCGACCTATCTCATTTTCCTTGTTTTTCAGGAGCTTTTGCGACAGTTCTATGAACCGAAGCTGCTCCTTCGAATCCAATATTCTTGCAGTCTTTTCCATAACTATATTATTTTAACAGAAAAGAGGCGGCAATACCACCTCTTTTCTATAACGAATTTCATCTCAAAGCCGATTCCCGCCTGTGTTTTTTTGCCTCATAGAGCATATCGTCTGCCTTTTTCAATACCTTGGAGATGTCAGAAAGCTCCGAAATATCCGTCTCGTAGCAGCCCACGGAGATCTCCACATAAAATGGCTTATTATTAGTCTCATTTTCTCTTTGGCAAAGCAATTTTACCTTTGCAATAAACTTCTCGGCATTGTGCCGGTCATCCTTTTCAAAAACGCAGGCGAACTCATCGCCACCGATACGTCCCATCCTGGAATGATCCTCCAGGGCCTCGGTAAGGATCTCACTGGCAGCAATAATGGCATAATCCCCCGCATCATGGCCGAAGTTGTCGTTGATCTGCTTCAAATGGTCCAGATCGGCTATGACCACAATGAAAAGACTGTCCGTCTGATCCGAAAAGGTATCGTAAATATACTTGAATACCCCCGCCCTGTTGTATAGCCCGGTAAGGGTATCATGTCTCGCGGAATGATCCAGGATCTTGTTCTGTATCTCCAGCTTGGAGTGCATATCCTGCTGTTCCAGCGCCAGATACAGATATCTCATGGCAGATCCGATCTCCAGGGAAAGAGCATAGTAGGCCATTGCATCGGTTAGTTCAAGCTTCACAGACCAGCAGCCGTACTGGATATCCCCGTAAAACAAAAGGTAGGAACTCCATATACCGGTATGGGTATGCTCGAAAAGTCCCCTGGTCTCCTGTGTATCCCCGGAATGATCATATGAATACTCCAGGGCCTCCTCAATATCAAAGGCCTGGATATTACCATCATGGGTGGTCATAACCAGCCGCTGGGTAGTGGGTCTGTATATCTTTTGTGAGCCGTCGATCACCACAGGTCTCTCATGGATGCTCACCATGGAGTCCGTGATACCGATATTTACAAGACGCTCGGCCAGTGTGGTGAAAAATCCCTTGATAGTGATCTGACCGGGCTGCATCAAAAGGCTCCTCAAAAGAAGGATGCCCTTCATCTGAGTGATATGTCCCTGCTTGAGGCTCTCATATTCACTCATAAGATATTCTTTTCTCTTTTCCGTGGGAGGAGCGCTACTCTCATCCACGGTGTATGTTTTGCATCCGCAGGACAACCTGCATATGATCTCGGTGTCGAGGATACGGTCCTCCATGATGCCTCTCACCAGATAATCATAGGCTGCCTCACCCACTTCATTGGCCAAAACGTCAAAGCCCTGTCTGACTGTGGTAAGTGGCGGGTCCATGGCCGCCGCTATATTGATATCGTCAAAGCCCGTGATCAGGATATCCTCACCAATCTTCAGTCCGCGGGCCTTGGACGCCCTGTATGCGCTCACTGCCATCTCGTCATTGGCGCAGACTATAGCCTCGGGTATGTCATCTCCCGAAAAGAGCGTCTCCACCTGCTTGTCACAGTTTGGAGAAAAGTTGCCTATGGCGATGATCTCACGACCGTCATTGAGTCCAAACTCCCTGACACAGTCCTTGTAGGCCGCCAGCCTCTCCCTGGCATCGGGAATGGAGGGATTGCCTGATAAAAAAGCGATCTTTTTACAGCCATGCTCATTTATCATGTGCTCGATCATCTTTTTCTGGGAGCCGTAATTGTCCACCTTGATGTGGATGGCGTTGCTGCCCTCCATACTGGAGATGATGATCTTGGGGATGTCAGGCAGATTCTCAATCACCTCCTCCATGGTGGTGCCCCTGTTTTCGGTGTAGATGGCCTCACCGGAGATGATGATCATATCCAGCTCGTCAAAATTGGCATAGGTAAAATGGGAATAATACTGTATCTCCATCCCGGTATCCCCGCTGTCATAGTCCGAAAGATACCTGGTGGAATCCATTCCTAAAAATATATGGAGCGACACATCCTGATCCTTGAACCTCTCGCAGATACGAGTGACCATCATTCTTGAAAAATCAGAATGGAAGCTGGTGGCTATGATACCAATAACCGAACGTTCTAAACGTTCTGTACCTCGATCCATGTTACAAACCCCTAATTAATATACTCCCCGTTACAAAAAAAGGAGTGGTGTGGCCACTCCTTTAATATCACAATACCCTGTCCTCAGTCACTACAACATCCATGTCCACATCCCAGGGGTTGGACTCCATCTCAGGAATGATCTGTGCCTCCGTGGTGACACCCACCTTATAGATATCATCCTTGTCGGCCAAAAACCTGTCGTAGTAGCCCTTGCCACGGCCCTTCCTCTGATGGCCCGGCGAAAACCTGGTGCCCGGCGTCAGACAAACTGTCCTACGCCTGTCATATTTATAGCGCCTGCCTGACCTGTCCGGCTCACGTACTCCCAGCTGTCCCGGTACAAAAGCCTCAAGATCCTCCACCTCATAAAACTCCAGTCCGCTGTCCCTGGTCACCGGAAAATAAATATGGTGTCCATCATCCCTGAATTCATCGAAAAGAGGACGAAGATCCACCTCATCCCTCAGGGGATAATACATTAGGATGTCCAATGTGTCGTCAGCCTTGTCGTCAACTATTCTTTTAATCTCCGTTAACATATCCATAACGACTACGATTTTACACCAAACCGAAGGAAAAAACAATAACTATTCTACACCCTTATTAATGGCTTTTAACGCAGTCATCTGGATGTCGGGATCGTATGAAAGCATGGGTTCTGTATCCATGCCCCGGATACGTCGGTCCACATAGTTTTTTGTCAATTTGATGATAAGTGGAGTCAGCGAAATGAGACCGATGAGGTTGGGAATCATCATCAGACCGTTAAAGGTATCTGAAATATCCCAGGCAAGACTGGACTCCATCACGGCACCGATAACTATGAGCACCAAAAAAATCAACCGATAGATCCGGGAAACTATCACTCCGAAAAGATACTCCGTCACCTTGGCCCCATAGTAGGACCATCCCATAACGGTGGTAAATGCAAAAAGGGTGATGCAAAAAACCACAAACCACTCTCCCGGCTTGCCCACCACCTGTCCGAAGGCCACGGCAACCAGGGTGGCATCATTGACTCCCTCAGCCACCAGTCCGGTCTCCAGGTCAATGGCTCCCGAGCACAGCACCACCAGTGCGGTGAGGGTACAGATCACCATGGTATCCAAAAACACCTCGGCGATACCCCACATTCCCTGACGCACAGGCTCTCTGGTACAGCTGTTGCTGTGCACCATGACAGAGGATCCCAGGCCTGCCTCATTTGAAAAGACTCCTCGCTTGCATCCGTTTTTAATGGTATTAAAAGCCAGCTGCACTGCAGTCCCGGCAGCACCTCCGGCCATGGCAGAGGGTCCCAGGGCAAACTTAAAAATGGAAACTATGGCACCCGGTATCATTTTGAAATTCACCAGAACGATGACCAGGCATCCAAATATATAAAGTATGGACATAAAGGGGATCAGCTTTTCGGACACAGCTGCCAGCCGCCTGAAGCCACCCAGGATAATGACTGCTGCCGTAAACATAAGCACCAGTCCGATGACCAGATCCACCTTTGGCATACCGAAGATCAGATCCTGCTTTATATCAGGCATGAAGGTGGATTCGAAATTGATGGTGATCTTGTTGATCTGTCCCATATTGCCGATACCGAAGGATGCCAGCGCCGTAAACACGCAAAACAGAATTCCCAGGGCCTTGCCGATGCCCCGGCAGTGCTTAATGGATCCCAGGCCATCCTGGAGATAATACATGGGACCGCCGGACCAGGCACCCTCGGAATTGCGGCGTCTATAGTACATGCCCAGCACGTTCTCGGAGTACTTTACCATCATGCCAAAAAACGCAGCCACCCACATCCATAAGACCGCCCCGGGTCCTCCCAGGCAGATGGCAGTGGATACGCCTGCGATATTACCGGTACCGATGGTAGCACAAAGAGCAGTACAAAAGGCACGATACTGGGACAGTGCTCCGGCGTCGTTGATGATACGACCCTCATCCTCTATCACCCCGAAGGTCTTTTTAAACCAGTGCCCGATATGGCTCACCTGGAAAAACCCGGTGATAACGGTGCATATGAGCCCGGTACCCAGAAGCAGTACCAGCCCGAAGGTACCCCAGGCAAAACTATTTACGGTATCGTTTATCCTGATTATGTTATCCATATATTATCCCAGGATCTCACAGTAGACCAGCGTCTGATTCAGAAGCTGGTATGCAACCTCTCCGAAAGTCACAGGTCCCACATAGGGAGACAGCTTTTTACCGTTCAACTCTCCGTAATTGAAATTCAGAATGCAGTTGCAGGTGAAAACAGGGCTTTTGGCCTGAGCCTCATCCACCCTCTTTTTAAACTCTCCAGCATAGTCCGAAACCTTGGTGGCAAAGCGATAATCAATATTCTTAAAGACCGGCGCATAGAATCCAACCGCACCGTTTTCCACTCCCATGATGGAAGTGTTGATGTAGGATCCGTTGTAGTCCGCCACCAGAGGCATCCTGGGATCCAGGCCCTTTTGTCCGATATATTCCGCAAAATTCGTCTCAACCCCGTCCACGGTGCATTTTGTAACACTTAGATCGTTATCAAAGAAACGGATAACGGGATCATTCTTGTCATCGGTAAAGATATTTATCATATTGACCATGGCACTCTTGCCCTCGGGCAGCCTGATATACATCACCACAGCCCTGTCGGTGTATGACTCACCCACAGTACCATCATATACCCTGGCCTGTACCTGACCGCCCAGTTCCAGATCCATGCCGGTGATCCATCCGATGACGGGATGCATCAGGAGCTCATCCACCTCGGGAGCCTCCTTGGCATACTTTCTGGCTACGTCTGAACCGTAGGGCATCAAAAGCATGGTAAGCCCGTTGTCGTAGCATTCCTCCACTATCTGGAACACATTGTATTTTCCGTAGGATGCTATCCTGGTCTCCTGACCGTAATCGATCTCGTTTACAAAGAGACGCTCCTTTGAAAAAACACCACCCTCTTCACTGATGAAATAGGGCGTGGTACCGCCTATCCAGTTGCCCCTGGGCAGTTTGTCAAGCAAACCCTCGTCTCCTGCTATATGAAGTGTTTTACCTTTGTTTATAAGTTCAATGGTCTCTTCCAGTGTAATAAACATATCCAATACCCCCTTAGATAAGACTATAAGTCAAAGCGCAGCGATGTTTGCGAGGTCAACCTTTGCAACAATAGGATACTTCGCAATAAAAAGATCCAGCTCATCAATGCAGGCAGACATGCTGCCGGGATCAGCCTGTATTCTTTTTTGCATCTTCGAAATAAGCATGTTAAGCGCCAGATTCGAAGACGTGTATCTCAACTCCCCACGAAGGATCTGTTCCACCTTCTTCTGTACTCCTGCTTCCATTCAACTTCCTCCTAAGTATTATTAAGTACTTCCAGTATACCATCATAGTCAAGTGCATCTGTCTTTTCCTTTACCCGGCCGTACTTTTCTCTGTATTCATCGGGGATGGCATAGCCGCCGATCTCCGACATGACAGCCTCCACCATGTCACAGTCCATGGTCTCTGCCGCCTCCATAAGCCCCTCAAATACGCTTTCCATCATGTCTGCGTCAGCCATGGGCTTATCCGACTCACCTGCTTTCGCATCGTCTCCATCTGACATGTATGGCGCCAAAATGTCCCGGTATGACAAAAGCTCCTCCATGGCCTCAGCATGATTCTTTTTGATATAATCGATATCTCCACCCTTGCCGGCCATCTCCAGCTTCTCAGCCTTGTCCGCCAGATCCAGTACGCCCACCAGCCGTGCCGAGCTTTTAAGCGCATGTACCTTTATGGTATAGTTCTCCCAGTCTTCAGACGAAAAACTGCCGGACAGCTCCTCATGCCTTTCGGGGATGGAATCGTAAAAGATCTGGAGCACTGCCTTAAAGGCAGCCTCGGATCCGCTGTTTTTAATGGCGGCATCACCGTCGATACCGGAAAGCTTATGATACCACACATCATCCGATGCCGAAAGTGGCTCACCCAGCACCTCATCTGCATCTCTGGCGGGTTCATCATCAGCGTCACCATAGAGCTCCATGACGAATTCCATGCCCTCCTCGGAGAGATCCTCGTGTACCTCCTCTATTACCTGAGCCTCCTCGACCACACTGTCCTCACCGATGAAGGATGCCAGGTTGTAGGACTTGTTGGACTTCAGGAAATAAAGTATGCCAAAGGAACCCGGTCCGCAGTTGGATGAAATGGCGGCAGAAGCCTGCTTGAACACCACGTTTTCAAAATATGCCGTCTTTTTGATCTCCTCCTCTATCCACTTAAGGGTCTCCACCGGCACATCCGCATAGACGATGAAAACAACTTCCTCGTCGGGAATGGTGTCGGGAGGAAGCGCCCGGCTGATATACTTTCGATAGGCCCTTTTGGTACTGCCCATCCACATTCCGCCCAGACCCGACTTGTCATCCTTGAAGCGAAGGGCAGGATGGAGATTAAGGGCATTGGCAAATATGTGTACCCTTCGGCTCACCAGCTTCTTTTTAGCCATGTAATCCGTAGTATCTATGACAAAACTGCAGCGCAGACGTGTCCTGGCGATCTCCAGCTCCTTTACTATCTCCTCCGGCATAAGTCCCTGCTGTGCCAGCTTGATGGCGATGAGCACCAGGATACCCGTGGCACTGGAAAGCACACCGGAATTCACCACAAAGACGTTGTCAAAGGACTTGGCCGCCTCCATGGCAATGTTGTACTCCTCACTCATACTGGAGGTAATGGAAATATGGATTATGTTGTGGGTCTTTCTCAATACATTTGAGAAAAACTCCGTATAGGCCGCTTCATCCGGAGGCGAGGATATGGCTTTTTTACCCATGTTCATATGACGGATGAGCTCATAGGCATCCATATGGACCCCGTCCTTAAACACACTGTCATCCGTCTCTATCATGAAGGGGATGATGGGTATGTTCAGCTTCTTGATCACCGCATCAGGCAGGTCGCACATACTGGAAGATGTGATGATGATGGGCAGCTTGTCCTTGTATCTGTCTGCGGTCCTGATCTCCTCATCCGATCCCATGGCCTCATTCTTGAGGATGATCTTGTCACCACGGATGAATCGTATCAGCATCTCCTCCATGGACTGGGCGGAAACGGGCTTCACCAGATATCCGTCAAAGCCGGCCCTGGTGTACATATCCCTGTTCTTGCTGCCGGCATTGGCTGTCAGCACGATAACAGGCGTGGAACGGTTCAGTCCGCCGGGCTGCTCACGCAGGGCCTCCAGACACTCGATGCCGTCCATCTCCGGCATGAGATGATCCATGAAAATGGCATCGTAATGGGACTTTAAGCTCATCTCCAGAGCTTCTTTTCCGCTTCGGGCCTTGTCGATACCCATATCAGTATCTTCCAAAAGCCTGCCCTCCACCTCCAGGTTCATCTCATTGTCATCCACAATGAGGATCCTGGCCTCAGGTGCAAAGAAGCTGCTCTCGTAGGTGCTCCTCCTGACCACCTGCTGGTTATGGATATTGAGCTCGCCTATCTTTTCGTGGTCCGTAACCAGCTGCCGCAGTGTCACCGTAAAGGTGGAGCCTTCCCCGTAGATACTGCTCACCGTAACATTACCGTCCATCAGCTCCACCAGCTGCTTTACAATGGAAAGTCCCAGTCCGGTTCCCTCTATATGCCTGTTCTTGCCCTCGTCCACTCGCTTGAAGGCACTAAAAAGATAGGGCATATCCTCTTTTTTGATACCCATGCCCGTATCATATACGGAGATCATCAGCTCCACCAGGCCCTCTTCCTCTTCTATGCTCTCCACACGTAGTCCCACATGGCCGGTCTGGGTATATTTAACGGCATTGTTCAAAAGATTTATGATGACCTGCTTGATACGGATCTCGTCTCCGTACAGCACACTGGGCACATCGGGATCCACGCTCACCTTAAAGCCCAGTCCCTTGTCGTGGGCCCGAAGCCACATCATGTTCACCACCTCGGAGAGCAGCTCTCCGATCTTGTAATCCACCGGAACTATCTCCATGCTGCCGGCTTCCATTTTTGAAAAGTCCAGGATATCGTTGATGAGTGCCAGAAGCATCTTACCGGAGCCCTGGATCCCGTTGGCATCCCTGACTATATCATCCGATGCGCTCTGGTCCCTAAGTATCAGCTCATTCAGTCCCAAAATGGAATTGATGGGGGTACGTATCTCATGGCTCATGGAAGAAAAGAAACGGTTCTGGGCACGGGTAAGCTCCTCCGCCTTTTCTGCTGCCTCCTTGGCGCGCTTGTTTTCCTCTTCGAAAAACAGGCCCTGGGTCCAGGTCATGTAAAAGCAGAGCACACCCACCAGCAAAAGGGAAATAAAGAAATCCACGTAAAACATACCCCGGGTATGCTTGTTCACCATCCAGGGATAATAATAGGACAGGACAAAGCAAAAAAGGGACATGAGAGACATAAGGACAAACATGACCGAACGCATCCTGCCGCTTAATACCAGTCCCACATACATGAAGCCGAAGATGATCCAGATCACTCCGCCTCCCTCAACTCCTCCGCCAAAGAAAAACAGGGCGGGGAGGATCACAAACACCAGGGTTACCACAATGATCCTGATGGCCAGTTTTACCTTTTCAAAATGAAGAGCCGTAAATACTATGGTGGGAACGGTAATAAGGACAGCCGCCAGCACCAAAAGCTCCATTATGTTCTCGCCGGTGATAATGTCGCCTATGAAGGCAATAAACACCGTAAGCTCTGACATCAGGGTCAGCACCAAAAATACTCTCTCCGTAAAATCCCTGTTGGGATCCCTTATGGCGTCAAGGACAGATTTTATGATCTTCATCTTCTCTCACCTCCCTCGACACTATCGAAACCGGACAGGACACGGGCCACCACCCTCTCAAAGTCAGTGGTATTGATGGGCTTGGCAATAAAGCCGTCAAAGCCCTCCTTGATAAACATCTCCCGGGCACCGGAAACCGCATTGGCGGTAAGCGCAATGATCCCCACCTTTTTCCTGAGATCCGAGGCCTCGCCTCTGATGAGCCTCATGGCATCCACTCCGTCCATCTCGGGCATCATATGATCCATAAATATGAGATCATAGTCATTTTCACGGAACTTTCTGATGGCCTCACGGCCGCTGCCTGCGGTGTCGATGGTCATCTCATAATCCCTGAACAGGGAGGTGGCCACCACCAGGTTCATGGGCTCGTCATCCACTATCAGCGCCCTGACATCCTTGAACACGGTTTTTTCTCTGCCACCATGCTCATCTATATTAGTGGCATCCATGCCCTCATTGAGGATCTTGATAGCGGGGTAAGCGTAGAGGGGCTTGGGCATCAGGATCACCCTGCTGTTTTCGCCCACCTTAAGGTCCGGATCGGCGGAGACCGCCACGACAATACCCTCCTGGGACAAAAGGTCGAAATATCCCCTGTTCTCCTCGTATTCCTCCTGACCCATGAAAATATGGGTCACATTCATCTTTTCCTTAAGGCGCTCCACCTCGTAAACGGTCTCAGCCGGATACAGCGGCACATGGATGCCCTTGGCCAGGTTACCCGCCATGCCGCGGTAAAAATCCCTGAGCCGGGGGACCTTGTATTTGTCGGGTCTCACATGGAAAAGCACAACTCCGTCAAAGTCATCCTTGAGCACAAGAGCCGGACTGTCATCCACCACCTTCTGAGGGATGGTGACCCTGACGGTGGTGCCACTGCCCTTGATGCTCTCGATCTTTACAAAGCCGCCCATCCTGTGGGCAAAACCATAGACGATGAAAAGTCCCAGGCCTACACCGCCGGAGCTCCTGTTTCTCTTTTTGTTGGCCTGGTACATACCCTCCTTCACCGCACGGATGGAGAAGCTGTCCATACCGATACCCGTATCGGTCATCTCAATACAGAGGTTGACGCCATCCTCAGTAGGATCTGCGAACATTTTTACATAGATGCCTCCCGTCCTAGTAAACTTGATGGCATTTTCCAGAAGATGCCTGAATATCTTGTGAAGCTTTTTGATATCACCGGACATCATGGTGGGCACTCCGGGATCCAGGTCCACCACCAGTTCCAGATCCCCGGCGTTATCGCTCATGCGGAAAGCAGTGACCACGTCGTTGATGAGGGACGTGCTCATATAACTGTCTTCCTCCAGGAAGATATTGTCTCTCCTGCACTCGGTATAGTCCTGGATATCCTCGATCTGATAAGCCAGTCTCACGCCTGCCTTTTTAATGGCATCCGCCTCATTGACTATGCCCCTTTTTATCAAAAGGTCCGACATGCCGCTTACCACATTTACGGGAGTACGAAGCTCATGAGAGATATTGGATAAAAAATCCTCCATACCCACGTCATTGGCGTTCATCTTCTCCTCATTAAGACGGGCCTCCTCCTCACCCTCCAGTCTGTCGCTGATGGCCTTGGAGCTGATGTAGAAAACCAAAAGGACTATGGCCAGGTGTAAAAGAACCCTGGATATGTTGAGCTTGTCCATGGTCAGGGGCTCTCCTCCCGGCAGGTTGATAAGCTGAATGAAAACAAGGACTAAATACTCTATCAGCAGGATATTCATCATATACATGGTATTTAAAAGGGAATAGGTGACCATCACCAGTATCACCGTCAGCCCGATATCGAAAAAGCTGGTCTTGTGAACACCGTGATAGAATACCAGAAGGACAGCATAGATAAAGTAAAACAGCTTGCTGGTCTCATCATCTATCCTGTTGGTAAGGGTCACAAACCACAGACAGACCACTCCGAACACCACCACAACCGGCACCCAGAACTCCCATCCCATGAGGATGTTTTCCACGATAAGTCCTGCGGAAGCCAGAGTGGCTACAAAGACTATGAATTTTTCGTTATTCTTCTGATTCATATAAAACTATTCCCCTTCATCCAATATCCTGATGATACCCTCATAATCAAACTGTGAGGCTGCCTCTCTGATCCTCTCATACTTTTCGGCATTTGAGACGGGGATCCGATAGGCGCTTGTTTCCTCAAAAATGGCCTCCAGTCTGTCACAGTCCATATCCTCCGCAGCGGACCGGGCCTCCTCAAATACAAAGGCTATCATCTCCTCATCCGCCTCAGGTCTGTTATCATCCTCCACGGATGGCTTAAACACCTGGGATAAAAGTGTCTTATATCCCTCATACTCATCCATAAATGCCTCATGATGAGCCCGGATGTAATCAATATCCCCGGCCTTGCCGGCATCCTCCAGTCTCTGGGCCTCCTCTCCGAAGTCGGCTGCACCCACTATCCTGGCTGAGCTTTTCAGGGCATGGACCTTTACGGTATAGTTTTTATAATCCTCTGCATCATAGTATCTCTTGATCTCCCCTGCCCTGTCATCAATGGACTCGTAAAAGATCTTCAAAAGCGGCATATATGATTTTACAGAGCCTGCGTTTTTGATCCCTGATACCGCATCAATGGGACCGTCCGCAAGCACCTTAAGCTCCTCGGGAAGAGGCTCCTGTTGCTGGGCCGAGACCTCGTATACCTCCACCATATCCTCCGGCAGATATGAGCGCATGGTCTCCTCCAGCATCACGGGATCTATGGGCTTGGTCAGGTAATCGTCAAAGCCGGCGGACTGATACTCATCCCTGGCTCCCGATATGGCATTGGCCGTAAGGACTATCACCGGCGTCAGATCGTTGGGATTATCATGGTCCTCCCTGATCTCATGGAGAGTCTCAATGCCGTCCTTTTCCGGCATCATATGGTCCAAAAAGATAATATCATATTTATTGCCAAGGGTAAGACGTATCCCCTCATCACCGCTGTCAGCCGTGTCGATTATCACTTCGGTGTGACTTATCAGACTCTTAAAGACCGTAAGGTTCATGGGGTTGTCATCCACCACCAGGATACGTGCCCCGGGTGCCCTGAAGCTCTCCCGGGATCCATCTGCCGACTCCTCCGTCTCATCGAAAATGGTCTCAAAGTCAATGGACATATCCTCCACATCACCGGCCTCTATCTTTGAAATATCCAAAAGCTTGTCCACCAGTCCCAACAGCTTTCTGCCTGCGGTCCTGATGTTTTTGGAATATCCAACCGATTCGGGCTCTTTGCTTTCCCTTATTATCATCTCGCTCATGCCCAGCATGGCATTGATGGGAGTACGAAGCTCGTGGGACATTTTGGATAAAAACTCGGACTTGGCCTCATTTTCCGCCATGGCTCTGGCGGACATATGCAGATACCTGTTGGAACGGGTCATAAAAATACTTAGTAAAATGATAACGGATGCCACCGCAAAAATAGTGACAAAAAGAATGGTATAAAGTGAGCCGAATATACTCGTGGCGTCCTTAACAGAGATGCATGACCAGTCGTTTTGCATCCTGACCACGTAAACAATATATCTGGCACCGTCATACTTGAAATCAAAGTGATACCTGTCCTCACCGGTAAGCCTCTTTGAAATCTCGTAGCCAATACCATCCTGCTCTTCGAAATAGTTGGATCCCACCTCGTTTTTATCGGAGTGGGCCACCACCAGTCCCTTTTCATTCAACAGCATCTGGATATCGGCATTGCCGTTTGAAACAGCATCCTCCGTAAGCTGCTGTACCTGATCCAAGGACACGTCCAAAGACAGGACGCTCTCACCGTCACAGAGGGTCTTGCCCAGCGCCAGCATCACATTGCCGGACTGGACATCCACATAGGGATCCAGTATGGCCACCTCGCCGGGATGAGCCATGGCATTGGTATACCAGGGCCTGTCAGTGGCCACATAATCCTCCGGAGGCACCCACTTGGTCCCGGAGACAAATCTGCCATTGATATATCCGTAGAGTCCGGTCATGTTCTCGATGACCGCACTCCTGACGGCAGTGGACTGCACCACCATATAGTCCTGGATCTCAGAATCACTACGGTGGGACCGCAGCATCCCGTCCAGAGTATATGATGCCAGCTTTACTGCATCCGTATTGGTGGAAAGATATGAATCGATATGGTCTGCGGCATCCTCAGCCGTCATCTCACCCTCTTTTATGATGTTGGTCCTTTGAGCCCTGTAGAGCATACCGTAATACATTAGTATGATGGCGGAAAAAAAGATGATCATGAGAATAGCCGTAATCGAATTTCTGATCACCAGCTTTTTCTCATCTTTGGACTTTTCTGTATTCAATATCACGTACCTCAAAAAGATGCTGATCAGATCAGTTGGACAGCTTGTTTACCAAAAATGCCAAAAGATCCTCTTTGGAAGTAGACTTGAGGATATATCCGGCCGGCTTTAAAGCCATGACCCGGGACACTGCCTCCTTGGTACCCACACCGGTCAAAAACACCACCGGTATGGTGCTGGTGAAAGGCTCCTGTCTGAGCATCTGCAGCACCTGGGGTCCGTCTACCACAGGCATCTCGTAGTCCAAAAGTATCAGGTCCACCTGCCCGGTGGCTGCGGCCTTCGCAAGGAAGGTGATGGCCTGCGCTCCGTTTGTAACTATATCCACCTTATAGGCACCCTTGATATACTCCCTCACCATCTTGGCGTAGGAGGGATCGTCATCAATAATAAGGATACGCTTCTTCTCAGGCTCTATGTCTGCCTTGCCGTCAAGCACATTATCCACGGTCTTTACCAGGGCATCCATATCCACTGGACGGTCTACCCACATGCTGCCCTTCAATACGGGGATTGACTCCACGAACTTGTCTTTGACGGAGGGCTCACCGATGAGGATCATCTGCATGCTCTCACTCTCTGGCAGATCCGTGAGTTTCTTGAGCTTATCCATCTTGAGCTCGTCCACCAGATCTGTCTGTAAGTATATGATAAACAATGATGCATCATTCACATAACCCTTGACCGTATTTATATCAGGATCGATCACGGTGACAAAATGCCCCTCATCCACAAGCCTTTTTTCAATGCTTTTCACAACTACCGAAAACTGAAAAGACACCACTATAATCCTTCTGTTGTCATTCATTGCCAATTATTCTCCTTTAGGATTTGTCATGTAACGGCATTTTATCACATTTTAATGACAAGTGACAGCCCCTGACATATTATTTCTCATATATGGAAACATTGACCTTGATATGATGACCCATTTGGTTTATTATCTTCATGTTATGTCTGAATTAAGAAATGAAGTTAAAAACGGAATGATCGATTCGCTGCCCATAGCGGCAGGATATCTGGGAGTCAGCTTTACCTTCGGCATACTGGCTGTATCATATGGCATAGACGCAGGGACAGCTACACTGATATCCCTTTTGAATCTCACATCTGCAGGACAGTTTGCAGGGATCACCGCCATCGCTGGCGGTGCGGGATTCGTGGAACTGTTTCTTACACAGCTCATAATCAATCTCAGGTATTCTCTTATGAGCCTGTCACTGTCCCAAAAGCTGTCAAAGGATTTTAATACGCCAAAGCGTCTGGTGGCGTCCTTTGTGATCACCGACGAGATATTTGCAGTGGCCTCATCCAAAACCGAACCGGTGAGATTTCCATATATGCTGGGGCTGGGGCTGCCGCCCATCATCGGATGGAGTCTGGGGACATTTCTGGGTGCCGTAGCAGGATCCAATCTGCCCTCTTCGGTCAACAGCGCATTGAGCGTGGCCCTCTACGGCATGTTCGTGGCTATAGTACTGCCCCCTGCCAGGGAACACAAGCCCGTGGCTCTGGTGGCAGTCATTGCACTGGTGATCAGCTGTCTGCTATATTATGTACCCTTATTCGACGCCATAGGAAGCGGGTTTTCCGTGATCATTACCACACTGATCGCCGCCGGACTTGGCGCTGTATTATTTCCAATACCGGAAGACTAAGTTATCGAGCAGTTCATATTGTCCACGTAGCAACTCGTTTTTCCGAGTTGCGGTGGACATATGAATGCGAGATATCGTATTAAATGGAGTTAATAAATGAACATTTATGCAGCGATAATATTAATGACAGTAACCACATACCTGATACGTATGCTGCCCTTCACATTGTTTCAAAAAGAGATTAAAAACAAAACCGTAAAAAGCTTTCTATTTTACGTCCCCTATGCATGTCTTACTGCCATGACCATACCGTCCATACTGTATGCCACGCAGTCCATGATCAGCGCCGCTGCAGGGCTTGTGGTGGCCCTGATCCTCGGATGGAATAAAAAGAGCCTCCCGGTCGTAGCCGTATCCGCCTGCGCCACGGTATTCATAGTCGAGCGGATACTGCTATAGCACTCACCAAAAAGCATCCCCGGGAATATACCCGGGGATGCATCTGTTATTTTTTCGTTTACTTTACCCTCTTGAACTTTACAGTCTTCGGGATAGTGCTGCTCTTCTTGATGAGCTTCACTTCTTTCTTGTAATTTGCCTTTGTTGCCTTGATCTGGATAGTCGCCTTATTGTTGATATTGTTGAATGCATTTTTCCCAACAGAGGAGATCTTTCCTTTGATCACGATGGTCTTAAGCTTCTTGGAGCCGCTGAATGCCTGCTTGCAGATCTTGGTAAATAAGTTTACGGTACCCCCCATATATCTGTCAATATAATCTCTCTTTTGCACAACTGTTTTGTGCAATTTACACAAAACGAGGGCCATCTCCCTATGACCCTCGCTTTCATAACAAGATAACTATGACTATCTTTTTATCTTTAATCTTTCTATTTAACTCACGTTTCTGTATTAACCGTTCCCGCAGGATGATTCTTTCTGTACTCTTCCAGGCCCTTTCCAAATTCATCATCTGACATATCCATTCGCTTCATGGCCTCTTCCCGCGCCAGACTACCATTATTTACCAGGTCAAAGAGCAGATTGAATGTTACCTGCTGCGTTACTTGCTGAGTTACCTGCTGAGTAGTCTCCTTTACTGCTGCATCCACAGCCTCCTCTATCTCTCTAATATAAATTGCCTCTATCTTTGTCATAGTAAGTCTCCTCCTTATTTTTTTTGCATCAACATCTGAAATAATCTTGTCTGCAAATGCCAGTATCCCGGCAAGTGCCATCGTTCTTAAACCATCATCCTCTATTGCACTTGCAAGCTGAGCTGCATCACTCACAGCTTCCTGCTTCCTGTTATTATCCTTATATGTCAGCGGACATATGGAAAGCTTCATGACATCTTCATATGTAATGGTCTTATGCAGCGCAATTTTTTCTCCTATATCTTTTAAAATGCCATCTCCATCAAGCCCGATCAAAAATGCCTCATCAAGACTTACACAAACCCCGCCCAAATCGTACCTGCCAGGAGTGGATCCGGGCTCAATATTGGCGGTATATATGATCAGTAATCTGATCTTTGGCAGTTCCCCATGATCACTGTACCATCGTTTTACTATCCTCGCCACATAACCAAGATACTTTACAATGTTCTCCCTGGAATAATAACTCTCATAATCGATAATAGCTATCGATCCATCCTCCAGAAGAAACAGGTTATCAACCCTTAGCTCATTAGCCTCTACTTCAGGAAGATTTGTAGGCCTGACATCCACGATCCTCGGGATGTCCTTAAATCCATATACTTCAAGCGATCTGTCTTTTAGATGCTCTCCAAAATGCTTGGACATCACATCCTTATTCTGATACACAATTCCATTTGCCATATATACACCTCCCCTCAACAGGAGAAGAGAATATGGCTGTCATCAACTCCTGCTCTCAAAAATATAAATAATGGATTGTAAGCAGGATATTTCTGACTTTAAACTGACTAAATTAAAAGAAATTGACTAATACTCTTTGAAATTCTTGCTCGAAAGAATTCTAACATCATAAGGGAAATGCTTCAATGTAAAATATAAATAAAAATGCGGCTTCAGTCTTATAACCTATTACATAAATCACAGTCTCGTGCTATACAAAACAGCTATATTTCTATTTAGCGCTGTAATCTAGTCCGGGCCGCCGGTAGCAAGTGAAAGGCATACCTCCGATTTCGGAATCCATTTGCTAAG
>JAILEN010000005.1 GCA_024687655.1 Lachnospiraceae bacterium
GGAACCGTTGGAACCCTGATGACGATGGAACTTGGAACCATGAGCCATAGGTCCGCGGTGCTGGCCGAGACGCTTGATGGCGCCCTGGAAGCCCTTACCCTTGCTGATAGCAGTAGCATCAACCTTGTCGCCTGCCTCAAAGATATCAGCCTTGATCTCCTGAGCGATCTGGTACTCAGCTGCGTTCTCAAAACGGAACTCTCTGACGTACTTCTTGGGTGCTACGCCTGCCTTGTCAAAATGTCCCTTTTCAGGCTTGTTGACACCGTGACGGTGGTAAGCCTTCTTGTGACCTGCTGCGTCCTTATTGACGCTCTTGACCTTGGCATCACCAAAACCAACCTGTACTGCCTCGTAGCCATCGTTCTCTGCTGTCTTAACCTGGGTTACTACGCAGGGGCCGGCCTCGAGTACTGTTACGGGAATGAGCTCGCCGTTCTCACCGAACACCTGAGTCATACCCAGCTTTGTAGCTAATATAGCCTTTTTCATAATTACCTCCTTGTTCATTCACTTCCTTATAATAGGAAGCCAGCGGAACACTTCATTACTAATGCTGATGTAGCGGGCCTTTCAGCCCCGCCTGAAGTTGTCATGCTTCGCAAGACAACAACCACTTACTTTTCCTTCATCTTTACGTCGAAGAAAACACCTGCAGGCATCTCCAATCTGGAAAGAACCTCGACTGTCTTCTGAGTCGGTGTGAGAATGTCGATCAGACGCTTGTGTGTGCGCTGCTCGAACTGCTCACGGCTGTCCTTGTACTTATGTACTGCGCGGAGGATGGTAACTACTTCCTTTTTAGTAGGAAGGGGAACCGGTCCGCTAACCTGCCAGCCGTTCTTCTTCACGGTGTCAATGATCTTTGCTGCAGAAGCATCTACCAGCTCGTGATCATATGCCTTAAGTGTGATTCTCATAACCTGTGCCATAAAAAAAGTCGCCTCCTTATTTTTTTAGGCGGTGACTGTACACTCTCCCGTGTGTGTCCATCTCTTTGTCTCAAAAAAAGTATCGGCTCACAACTCTTTGGTGTAGTTTCTGTCTTCGACAGAAACCCTAAGTTGACATCAAAGATGTCAACAACCAGCCGATCAAGGACTTTCGCACGTCGTTTCTGCTCGCAACTCAAGTGGGTTATTCATGAGTGCTCCAAGCAGACCATAATGTATACAGTGACCTGTCGTCAAGTTTCGAATACGCTGTCGCGTACCTGGGGTTGTATCCCGATCTGATGATCATCCCGGGGTATCCTCCCTCATGACATTCGCTCCACGGAAAACCGAACCTGCATTAGGTTGTTGTCTTGCAAAGCATGACAACTTCAGGGAATGCTGTAAGCATTCCTACCACATCTGCGAGGCCCGCAACCTCACGCTTCTACGCTATCAATGTCACAGCAAGTGGTATTATACAAGCATTTGTAAAGAATTGCAAGAAAAAATTTAGAAAAATTGTAGAAATATTGAAATTAGTTTTGTGCAGATTGTCTAGCCACTATATGTTGTGGTGAGATTCTTCGCTACGCTCAGAATGACATCATTTAAAGTATGCCATCCCGACTTCCTATGTCATCCTGAGCGAAGCGAAGGATCTTAATATTCCCCTTCCAGGAGGTTGTTCATATGCTCCATCTTCTCCTCCGCCTGGTAGATCAGGCGGCTGGCCTCCAAAAGCTCCTTTTTGAAATCTATGCCCATCTCGTCCGGATTGTCATTATAAAGGGTCTTATATCTGATATCATGCTCCATGGAAGCCCACATGTCCATGGCTGAGGTACGTATCTGCATCTCCACCGGTACCATCTGCTTTTTATTCATAAAGTACACCGGCACCCGGATTATCATATGCAGGCTCCTGTATCCGTTGGGCTTGGGATCCTTAATGTAATCTTTTTCTTCTATTATAATGATATCGTCCTGGGCCACTATCCGGTCACGGATCAGATACACGTCCTTGATGTAGGGGCACACCACACGAACCCCGGCTATATCAAAAAGATTATTGATGGCCGCGGTAAGGGAGGTGTTCAGTCCCTTTTTCTGAAGCTTGCCCACTATGCTGTGGGTGGATTTCAGCCTGGTGTCGATATTGTGGATGGGAACCCGCAGGTTCCTGTACTTGAACTCGTCCTTTATGATATCCAGTCTGGAGGTGGTCACATTGATGGCTGCATTATAAAGCCTCAGGATGGGATCCATGGTCCGGGAAAACTCCTCGCCAATATCCGCAATGTGGGACATATCGTCCTGTATGCCCACGGTCATGGGTACCAGCTCGTGTAGGGTGACCTCTTCCTCCACCTCCACCTTCTCTATCTTTTTGACAGGCTCGCCGTTGATGGAGGCGATCATCTCCTCCGCCGTCATCTCCGCTTGTTTTTTCTTTTTCATAAACGGTAGTGCCATTTTCTTCTCCCAACAAATCAAGTCCGCCCCTTGGCGGACTTGGCGCCGAATTTGCGACCGCTTTAGCGGTCTTCCTCTGCAAATTCGTGTGCATCTCGCCGGAGGCTTTTTCACAGTCGCGGAGTGAAACTCCGACTGTGAAAAACTCGCAAAGTCTCTTCTGACCCTGCGAGTTTCATTATAAACCTTTTCTCATAAAATTTCTGTTAAAGTTTTGTGAACACTATCGTATACTCTTTGCCGCAGGGAAGCCGTATGCATCCTCGGCGGAATCGACGGCACGGATGATGGCTTCACTCACCACCTCAGCCGCAAGGGTACCCACCAGATCCGTATCAGCCTTCACCTCACCCACGGAAATAGCATAGATGCTGTCCCCGTCCGCCGATGTGTGGACAGGACGTATGGAACGGGCATATCCGTTATGGGCCATACCCGCTATCTTACAAAGCTGCGCTTTGGAAAAGTCCGCATTCGTGATAACAGCCGCTATCGTCGTATTCCCCGCAAATTTATTCTCCACGGGATCTATACCGGCAGTCATGATATCCATAGTACTGCGAAGACCCTTTTTATCCTCTGTCAGAAGCCCCGCTATCTGCCTGCCCGTCCTGTGATCAAAGATATCACCCAGAGCATTCAGCACAACAATGGCTCCTATCCTAAGCTCGCCCACCTCAACAGCATAGCTTCCGATACCCGTCTTCATGCAATTATCCATTCCGGTAATCTTGCCCACTGTGGCGCCACAGCCGGCACCGTAGTTTCCGTCGCGGTAGTTGGGCGCTTCATTGGCAGCCTTTGCCGCAGCATATCCCATCTCGGCGTCCGGTCTCACATGCACATCTCCCACCGTCAGATCAAAAATATCCGACTGTACCACCAGAGGCACCTTTGTGACACCAACGTCAAAACCGATGTCTCTCTCCTCCAGATATTTCATTACGCCATTGGCCGCACCCAGTCCGAAGGCACTGCCTCCTCCCAGTACGACAGCATGAAAGCGCTCCGCTGCCATCAGCGGATTCAAAAGCTGAGTATCCCTTGATGCCGGGCCGCCGCCGCGCACATCAACACCCGCCTTCATGCCCTCCTGCATTTTGTCGGAACAAAGTATCACGGTACATCCCGTGCCCGCCTCGGCATTTTCACACTGGCCTATACCTATGGGTCCGATATCGGTTATGGATATCTCTTTCATCACAGCTCCCCCTTCAAACTCTCTATTCCATCACGGGTGACGGCGTGTCCTCATCGATCTGGTTTGCAAACTCCGCCGGCATCTCATCATCCACCTGTATCTCCTTTATCATGAACTCATTGCCCTGATAGAGGAAGGTGTTCTCACTGCCGCAATGAGGACAGACCTTCGCATACTTGATGGTATCATAGGTCTGCTTGCAGTCCTCGCAAAAAGTAATGGCCTCGATGGGCTCAACAATGAGCTCAGCCCCCCGGATGATATCATCCGTCTTGTCGCCCTTTCGGCTCACCGCCCACTTCCAGCAATCCTTGAGATAGGAAGGAATGACTCCTGATACCTTCCCCAGCTGGATGGTTACTGAATTGATATGAGGGGCATTGTTTTCCCTCGCCACTTCCGTCACGTCTTTGATAACGGAAAAAACTACACTAAGCTCGTGCATAAACTACTCCTTAAAAATATCCGGCAGAGGATAAGTCCCCTGCCGGAACACTAAGATCTCTGATCCTTCAAATGAACTTTATTTGCCGCCGAATGTACGTCTGATGGCCTGCTTCAATCCATAAGGAAGTACATATTTCAGCTTGTCTTCGGAGGCTCTCATAGTGGAGCACTCAGGTCTGTCTCTGTGAAGATGGATGGCATCAAACTCACAGCGTGTGGTACAGAGTCCGCATCCTATGCAACGGTTCTCATCCACGATGGTGGCTCCGCATGAGAGGCAGCGGGCAGTCTCTGTCTTGACCTGCTCCTCTGTAAACACAGCCTTGCCGTCACGAAAGCTCTTCTTTTCCACGTTAGCCTTCTTGCCGGGAATCTGACGTGAAGAATTATCATACTGGGGAAGTGTGATATCCTCCTTGTCCATCTCCACATAGTGGTGAGGATTACGTCCGATGGTAAGCGAACTGTGAGGCTGTACAAAACGATGGATGGAAATAGCCGCTTCCTTACCTGCAGCAATGGCATCTATAACAAACTTGGGTCCCGTATAAACATCTCCGCCCACAAAAATGTCCGGCTCAGCCGTCTGGTATGTGACAGGATCGGCAACTGCGCCGTTACCGCGTCCCAGTTCAACCTTGCTGCCTGCCAGCAGGTCGCCCCATACGATGGCCTGACCTACAGCCAGTACCACATGCTTACACTCTATGGTCATGGTGTCATTTTCATCATACTTGGGATTGAACCTGCCGTCCGCATCCTTGACCTGTGTACACTTCTTGAAAGTGATGCTGGCCACATTGCCGGAAGCGTCCAGTCCGATCTCCTTGGGTCCCCATCCGCCATGGAAGGTGATGCCGTCTTCCTCGGCCTCCTCGATCTCCTCATCAGAGGCAGGCATGATATCCCTGGTCTCCAGTGAAACCTGCGTGACCACGGGTGATCCCACACGTACTGCATCACGTGAGCAGTCGATGGCAACATTACCACCACCAACTACAACGGTATCGCCTAAAACATCATATTTCTCATTGGCGTTGACCTCACGGAGGAAATCAACAGCTGTGGTAACCTGGGGTGCATCCTCACCGGGCACGCCAACCTTGCGTCCGCCCTGGCATCCGATGGCAATGTAAAATGCCTTGTAGCCCTGGTTTCTGAGTTCGTCAAGGGTGATATCCCGGCCCACGTCTACGCCACATTTGATCTCCACACCCATCTCTTTGATGATGTCGATCTCTGCTGCGATAACGTCCTTTTCAAGCTTGTATGAAGGGATGCCGTATACCAGCATTCCGCCGGGCTTTTCGTTCTTTTCAAAAATGGTGGGCTTGTATCCCTTTTCAGCCAGATAGAATGCACAGGAAAGACCTGCGGGACCTGCACCGATGACAGCAACCTTTATATCAGAGAAGTCGCCCTCTACCTTGGGGATCACCTTCTTGGGAATGAAACGTGTAGAAGCATCCAGATCCCTCATTGCCAAAAACTTCTTGACCTCATCGATGGCGATGGCCTGGTCAACAGTACCACGTGTACAGGCATCCTCACAGCGGCGGTTACAAATATGACCGCAGACTGCGGGAAGCGGATTGTTCTTTTTAATAAGCGCCAGCGCCTCTGTGTACTTGCCCTGGGCTGCCAGCTTCAGATATCCCTGGATGGCAATATGTGCAGGGCATGCAGTCTTACAGGGTGCGGTACCGGACTCATGGGACTCGATACGGTTGGTGTCACGGTAATCCCAGTTCCAGTCATCCTCTGACCACTTTTTCTCGGAGGGAAGTATCTGCTTGGGATACTTGACCTCGGAGCCGTCCTTTTTGCAGAGCTTCTGACCCAGGGTCAGCGCTCCTGCGGGGCAGACCTCTACGCAGCGGGCGCAGGCCACGCACTTTTCCTTTTCCACATGAGCCACGAAAGCGGAACGTGACATATTGGGAGTATTGAAAAGCTGTGATGTACGAAGAGCATAGCAGACATTCACATTACAGTTACAGATAGCGAAGATCTTTTCCTCGCCGTCGATATTGGTGATCTGGTGAACAATGCCATTCTCCTCACCCTTTTTGAATATCTCGTAAGCCTCTTCTTTGGAAATATACCGGCCACCCTTGTGGGTCTCCACCACATAGTCAGCCATGTCGCCCATGGCGATACACCAGTCATGGTAATCGTCTGCACAACCCTCCTCGTAGGTCATGCGGCTGCGACGGCATGAGCAGGGAGAAGCGGCATACTTGCCCTCGTACTTATCCATCCAGTGTGAGATGTGCTCCACGTCGATGGAGTCATTGGTCATCTCAACTTCCTTTTCAACGGCAATAACATGCATGCCGATGCCGGCGCCTCCCGGAGGCACCATGGGAGTAACCTTCTCAAGGGGAAGGCGTGTCATATGCTCAAAGAAGTATCCCAGCTCGGGATGCTTGTCAATGAGCTCAAGGTTCATGTTGGAAAACTCACCAGATCCGGGAACGAACATGGGAAGCACCCAGCGTTTTTCATGATCAGGATTCTGGCCGTCGAGATTCTCATAGTTCCACTCAACGAGACCTGTATAAGAAATGAACTCCAGTTTTTTCGTAAGTTCCTCATCGGATAGGCCTGATGTGGCCTTGAGCTGTGCAAAGGTCTTGGGCTTTCTGATAGCTCCGAAATTGGCAACCACCCACTTTGCCAGTTCCTCATCATCGTCTACCAAAATGCGAACTGCCCAGTATTCGGGATCATCTGCTGTGACCTTTTTCATGCCCAGCTTTATGGGAATACGATCTGTGATCAGCTTGCCCAGATCTGCTATCCCCTGTTTAAAAGGTCCGCTGACGTCCACATAATCAGGACGAAGCGGATAGTTAGGATTCTTACCTGCCATAATTTTCCCTCCGTATTATTACAATCATGCCTCTGGCGTGGCCGGGTATCCTAAGATGGGCACACTATTACAAAGGCACATACATACAAGAATATTATATGAGGTAAGGATCGCTTCTGTCAACAAAATGTTATCTTGTCCTCAGGCAGCACCTTAAGCACCGCATCGAACAATTCCGCTGTACTCACTGGTTTTGAAATGAAGCCGTCAAAGCCCTCTGTCAGGAACTTCTCCTTCATGCCGGACATGGCATTGGCAGTAAGCACATATATGGGTGAATCCTTACAGGGGAAGCCCTCATTTTCACTCAGCTTTTTAAGCTGATGGAGTGTCTCCACTCCGTCCATCTCCGGCATCATGTGATCTAAAAGTATCAGGTCAAAATGCCTGTAGGAGGCCTGGGTTATGGCGCGCTTTCCGCTGTTCACCGCCACCACATGGATCTTGGTGGGCTCCAACATACCCTCTACCACCTTCAGGTTCATCTCATTGTCATCCACCACCAGGATGCGGGTGCCCTCTGCAGTAAAGGCGGTATCCTTTTGCTCCACGACCTCGTCAAGCTCAGAATCAATGTCTCCGAGAGGGGTATCCGATACTATGCCCTGCTCCAGTTCAAAATAAAACCTGGAGCCCTCGCCATAAATGCTCTCGGCCATCAATGTGCTGTCCATAAGCTTCAAAAGCTGATGGGTGATATTAAGTCCCAGCCCGGTGCCCTCCACGGATCTGTTCCGAAGCTCATCCATCCTCTCAAACTCCTGGAAAAGCTTTGGCATATCCTCAGGTCGTATACCGATGCCCGTATCAGACACCTCCACAAAGAGTATCTCCTTATCTCCCTCGCGGCGACCGGAAATCTTCAGCTTTACCATGCCACTGTCCGTATACTTGATGGCGTTGGTCATCATGTTAAAAATGATCTGGCGTATCCTGATATCGTCTCCCAGGAGTATGGAGGGCAGATCCTCATCAGCTTCGATCACAAGCTCCAGACCCTTTTTGGAAGCACGGTCACGCATCATATTCCTGGTATCCACCAGCATTTTTTTCAATGAATACTCAACCGATAAGATCTCCATCTTCCCGGATTCGATCTTGGATATGTCGAGAATATCGTTGATTATGGTAAGCAAAGCATTGCCCGCCGCATATATATCCTTGGCACATTCCCTGGTCTGAGGCTCTTTGGTGTCGCGAAGGATCATCTCATCCATTCCCAGCACCGTGTTGATGGGCGTCCTGATCTCATGGGACATGCTGGCCAAAAATCTGCTTTTCGCCTCGCTTGCCGCAGCCGCCAGGATCGTATCCCTGATGGCCTGCACCACTGTCATAAGCAACAGGCAGATAAGACCCAGGGAAAGCCACATGCCAAAGCCACCCAGTACCGAAGCATAAAAGCTTATAAGCTCCACAAGCGCCGAAACAACAACCATTACAGCTCCTATGGCTATATACTTGTAGTTTTTGATCCTGCCCCTCTCCAAATCTCTCAGCATGGTAACGACAGCAGTCAATATAACAGCAAAGGACCAAGCGTGGGAAAAAGACAGCGTCAGGTAATAATCCGCAACCCCCGTCATGTCCAAAACTGTATTGATTAGAAACTGGATGATGATACCATATTCCAGGATAACATAAACTTTTTCATAATGATGCTTTTGGACCTCGTTGAAATACATACAGAAAAAGGCTGCCACTATCTCTATCAAAACATATGCGAAGATATTGGTATAGGAAGGCGCATGCCATCCCGGATATCATCAGGCAGCTTCCCGGTAAGAGTCACCACCTGACCTTTCTTGGCATTTATCACGTAAGGGAGCGTCACATTTACCCTGGAACTGCCATCCTCATGGACCACGTTCCAGCCCACAGGGATCTCCTGGGAATCAAAGGATCCGATATATGCCTCCCGGGAAACGTCCTTGCCCGTAATAGCATATATAACCAGACAAACCGTTAAAAACAGCACTGCGCTGAATATGATCTTTACTACA
>JAILEN010000056.1 GCA_024687655.1 Lachnospiraceae bacterium
TCCTTCAAGGGTATCAAGGCTACAGCGAAGTTCTACATCGCTAAGAAGGCTGCTACCTTCAAGAAGGTTAAGAAGGCCATCAAGGCTCAGTCCGGTGCTCCTAAGACAGCTAAGTACGTTAAGAAGTACGCATAAGCTACATATTAGGTAAACCTTTTCGACCCCCGGTTCTCCGGGGGTCTTTTTTTTTAAGATACTTCGCTACGCTCAGGATGACATTGGAATTCCACGCACCTCATTCTTGTCATTCTGAGCGTGGAGAAGCTTCTGTCTATGTCAGAAGCTTGATGAAGTCATCGGAGATGACTTCAACCGCGCGAAGAATCTTTTTTTAATGGTTTATTTTTCTGCCTAAAAGTGGTATCATTATCCCGTGTAAAAGGATTCTTCGGGCTGTGCCCTCAGAATGACAGTAGGAGGTTTTTTTATGGCTGATAAGAAAACATACAGGATAAAGGAAAACGTGACAGTTACGGATGAGGTTTTGGCTATCATCGTAGGACTTGCTGCTACCGAGGTCAAGGGAGTCAGCTCCCTGGCAGGCAATCTCACCGGAGATAATATCACAAAGGCCGGACGCAGCAGGCTGTCCAAGGCCATCAAGATAGCAGGTAACGAGGATGAGAGCCTTTCGGTTTCCGCATCCATCAATATAGAATATGACTTTGTGATCCCCGAGGTCTGCCAGGCAGTACAGGACAAGGTCAAGCAGAGCATCGAGAACATGACCGGCATAGGCGTATCGGCAGTGGATATCCGCATCGCCAGCGTGACGGGGACTTCCGGCTCATAGGGCGACACTTTATTTGGAACTTTGAAAAATCAGTTTATAATTGAAGAGAGGATACCGGCGAGGTGTCCTCTTTTTTACAAAAAGGAGACATATTATGAATCGACATCAGTTGAGGGAAGAGACCTTTTGCCTGCTGTTTCTGACGGAGTTTCATCCTGAGGATGAGATAGGTGAGCAGATGCGCATCTTCATCCAGGAGCGGGATATGGGCGACCAGGGCGAGTACGTGGAGAAGAAGGTGGCTGATATCATCGCCCATCACGATGAGATAGACAGCCGCATCGAGGACAGGTCCGAGAACTGGAAACTGTCGCGTATGGGCAGGGTGGAGCAGTCCCTTTTGCGTCTGGCGGTATACGAGGTGCTCTACGAACAGCTGCCCCGTGGCATCGCCATCAATGAGGCGGTGGAACTGGCCAAGGTCTACGGAGAGGAGAACAGCCCTTCCTTTGTAAACGGGGTTCTGGCCAGAGTCATCGGACAGGACGAGTAGCATGGATAAAAGCATTTATTCCGTCGGACAGCTCAACAATTATATCAAAAACATGGTGCAGTCGGACTTTCTCCTGTCACATATCTCCGTGAGAGGCGAGGTGTCCAATTTCAAGGGTGCAGGGTCCTCGGGACATCTGTACTTTACTCTAAAGGACAGGGATGCCGAGGTGTCTGTGGCCATGTGGAAGAGCCGGCGCTCCGGCCTGAAGGGGGAACTTAAAAATGGGGCATCCGTCACGGTGACGGGAAGTGTGGACGTATATACCGTCCGTGGAACCTACCAGATCATCGCCGAGCGTATCGAGCCCCAGGGCCTGGGTGAGCTTTTTGTAAAATATGAGGAGCTCACACGGGATCTGGCTGATCGGGGGATGTTTGATGAGATGTATAAAAAGCCCATCCCCGAGCATATCACCACTCTCGGCGTAGTGACTGCCGAGACCGGTGCTGCCATCAGGGATGTGATACAGATCGCCCATCGCAGGAATCCTTATGTCAGGATCATTTTATCCCCTGCCCGGGTACAGGGCGAGGGAGCGGCGGAGTCCATAGCGGCGGCCATTGAGAGGCTGGATGCCATGGGATGCGACGTGATGATAGTGGGCCGTGGCGGCGGTTCTATCGAGGATCTGTGGGCCTTTAATGAGGAGCCTGTGGCGTATGCTATTTTCAATGCCTCTACCCCTGTGATATCGGCGGTGGGGCACGAGACGGACACCACCATAGCCGACTATGTGGCGGACAGGCGGGCGCCTACTCCATCGGCGGCAGCGGAGATAGCTGTTTTTTCCTATGAAGAGTTCAGGGATGAGATAAACCGGTTGAGTGACAGACTGTCCGACCGGATGGAGCGCATCATCGGATATACCAGGATGAGACTGGCGACTGATGGGGAGGCGCTGAAAAAGCACAGCCCCGAAAATCAGCTAATGACCATCAGGACAGAGCTTAAAAACGTGAGGCTCAGGCTGGATGGCGCCATGGAGATGAGGCTCACCGCCGACAGGCGCAGACTGTCGGTTTTGGCAGAGAGGATAGATGGCAGGTCCCCGGCGAAGAAGCTGGCAGCGGGATACGCCTATGTCAGGGACAGCTCAGGAAGGCGACTTGTGTCGGTGGACCAGGTGACCGGTGGTGATGATATCACCCTGACTGTTTCGGATGGCAGTGTGGTTTCACGGGTGGAAAAGATCCTTCGGGCTACGCCCTCAGGATGACAAAATGAGGCACTCAGGACAAAAAGGCAAGCCCAGGTAGCTCGCCTTGTCATTCTGAGGAGCGAAGCGACGAAGAATCTTTACAACAGGAGAAATATTAGATGGAAACAACTATCAGAGAGGACTTTGACGCCCTCGAAGCGATCATAGAAAAAATGGATGACACGGAGGTGTCACTGGAGGACAGCTTTGCACTGTACGAGGACGGCATGAAGCTTTTAAAGCAGCTGTCGGGACGTATAGACACCGTAGAGGAAAGGGTTAAAAAGCTTAGTGAAGACGGGAGCGTGAGTGATCTGGATGAGTGATTATGATTTTAAAGCTGAGATGACAAGCCGCCGCGAGAGAGCGGAGCGTATCATTGAGGAATGTCTGCCCCATGAGGAGGGCTTTGCCAAAACGGTCATAAAGGCTATGAATTACAGCATTCGGGTGGGAGGAAAGCGACTCCGCCCCATCCTCATGCAGGAGTGCTACCGCCTTTTTTCAGGCAAAAATGATGAATTCGTGGTGGAGGACGAACTGCGCTACTACATGGCAGCTATAGAGTGCATCCACACCTATTCTCTGGTCCATGACGACCTGCCTGCCATGGATAATGACATGCTGCGGCGTGGCGAGCCCACCACCCATGCAAAGTACGGTGAGGCCATGGCCATCCTGGCAGGGGACGGGCTTTTGAACTATGCCATGGAGCTTACCACCCGTGCTGTGGACGGCTGCGCAGATGACGATGTCAGGAGGCTGGTCTATGCACAGAGGCTGCTTTTCGACCGCTCCGGTATCTTTGGGATGATAGGCGGACAGACTGCCGATGTGGAGGCGGAGAGTTCCGGTAATGCAGGTGGCCAGGAACTTTTATCCTACATCCATCGTAACAAGACCGGTGCCCTCATTATGGCGGCCATGATGGTGGGAGCCATTTTAGGCGGAGCGGATGACGAGCAGCAGAGGATAATTACTTCCATCGCCCAGGATATAGGACTGGCCTTCCAGATCCGGGACGATATTTTGGACATAGAGGGAGACGAGGATACACTGGGCAAGCCCATTGGAAGCGATGAAAAGAATCAGAAGCTTACCTATGTTTCGGTTTACGGCATTGACAGGGCCAAGGAGGATGTACAAAAGTATACGCGGGAGGCGGATGAGCTTTTGGACCAGCTCCCCGGCAACAAGAAGTTTTTGCATGCTCTGTTTTCTGAACTTGTCACACGAAAGAATTAAGATCCTTCGTCGCTTTGCTCCTTAGGATGACAGGGGATACGGGAATCTCATTGAAAGCTAAGAAATCAATGAGATTTAATGAGGTAAAAATGGTTCTTGAGAATATAAAACAAAGCGGTGACGTTAAAAAGACAGACAAGGCGGATCTGCCCCTTTTAGCGGAGGAGATCCGGTCCTTTCTCATAGACACCCTGTCTCATACCGGAGGTCATCTGGCCTCCAATCTGGGAGCGGTGGAGCTTACCATAGCCCTTCACCGCGTTTTTGACGTGGAGCGGGACCGCATCATCTGGGACGTGGGACATCAGAGCTACACCCACAAGATCCTTACCGGCAGAAGGGAGCAGTTTGACACCCTGCGTTCCTATGGCGGCATCTCCGGCTTTCCCAGGATGGATGAGAATCCTGCGGATGCTTTTGGCACCGGACATGCTTCCACCTCCATTTCAGCAGGGCTTGGGGTTGCTACGGCCAGAGATATCCTGGGACAGGATTTTAGCGTGGTATCTGTTATAGGCGACGGTTCACTGACGGGCGGCATGGTGTACGAGGCCATGAACAACGCCTCCAATCTCAAGACCAATTTCATTATAGTCCTAAATGACAACAACA
>JAILEN010000079.1 GCA_024687655.1 Lachnospiraceae bacterium
AGGGAAAATAACACCATCCTCAAGCCCACCGCCGTGGTCGGAAAGCGTTAAGCCATAGTTTTCTGCAGGAAAAAGATTGGTGGAAAGATTGATAAACCCTGCCAGAAAAGAAGGATCTGCCATATCCACCGGAGATGTTGAAACGAGCTGGATAAATGAATTCTTATTAATGATATCATCAAAATGAAGACCTTGTGACTTGTCAGTTCCCGGGTCTGTTCCTTCGAGTTGATACATCGCAGTGCCTTTATCGGTATCGACACGCATCAGTCTGTCTCTGATAGCTGATAATGCACCCGGATTAAGGTAGTATATCCCGGATCTCAGCCTTGACGCTCCAAATGATGATCCGTCATCTGCATCGCTGTTTATATAGTTACTGCCATATTCTTTGGTACCGCCGACACACAGGATTACGTTAACATTGCTCATGTCTGCCTGCATCATACTTACAAGCTCGCCGGATACACTTCTGTTATATGGATCTGTCTCAAGATTCGTTCCGCAGAAATAAAGCATCAATGTGTACCTTTTTCCCCGGGACAGTTCCTTTGCGCGCCTGAGATTCTCACCCATGAACCTGACATTTACAACCATATTGTTGTTCTTGTTATCAAAAGGATTATACGTTGTAAATGAGAAAAACTCATTTTCAAAAGAATCCCCGTAAAGGACATACGGATCGATATCCCGGGATTTATTGTTTACATAACTTGGAACCCGGAAGTCCTTTTCCGATTCATCATCATCATAGTCGTCATCTCCGTCGGAATTGCCGGCATTATCAAACGGCTGAAAACCGTCCGGATATGCTGTATTCCCGGTAGACTTTTCTATAACCAGCAAACTGTTGCGGAAAACCTCATAAGACTCTGTTGTTGTCTTTCCCGTGGCGCGTATGAATGATTCATAGAGTAAATCGGGAATTTCTTTCTCGGAAAAAAATACAATCTCAAAAAGAATCTCGGGTTTTGCAAGAATTGCCACCATCGGATCAAAGTCTGTCCCGCAAGACCGGCCTTCAAATATACCCTTTTCAAGATAGTGCTTTATGGCATATCCATATATATCGTCAGGGCTGAATTTAATTGCAGCCAAAACGACATCTTCATTTGCGGCAAGGTATTTCACAACGTTAAAATACTTGAAGCCTTTGTTTCTGTAATTCTTAAGATAATAATCTCTGGTGAACTCGACATACAGTCTTAACCTGTCAATGGGGCAAAGCGCAGCTATAAGATCCCTGGCCTTTTTGATATCTTCTTCGGATCCGGTACGCCTTGCTTCCTTAACCGCATCAACAGCCCTTAAAACCGCTCTGGCATCCGATCTTTGTACACCGGCGGACACATTCGCCGCCTGGTATGCATCAGTCGCAGCATAAACACCTGTTGCCGGCACACCTGAAACAAAAATGGCCGCAACCAGAACAATCGATATATATTTCGAACCTAGTTTCTTTATAATACCCATGTTCACCTCACTGAATCAATTACAGTAAAAATTATTTATAACATATTATCCGCAATGCGGTTATACTGTCCCATTGCATTCTCGGGAGCCTGTAGCTTTTTGGCGATATGTTCATATAATGCATCCATATCGGCAAGGGCATCATCAGTGATATCAACCACATATCTTTCCATCAGCTATGACTCTCCCTAAATCTATTAAAAGCCTCCGCCGCATTCTGAGTACGCCCTGCTTTATATGACTCATACCCGCGCTGTATCTTGGCGTGAATCTGATCTTCATCCATCTTCGTCATATCAATGCTTTCAGGGGCATTTGGCAGTGTAACAGAAAACGGAATGCCTCTAACCAAAACTATTTGATTCAAAAACATATCAACGGCAGTAGACATAGGAATGCCAAGTCTTCCAAGAACTGATTCTGCATCCTGTTTTAAGGTAGGGTTTACTCTTAAATTCAATGTTGCTGATTTCTCCATGACAGCACCTCCATTCACTATTATTGTAACGACAATGTTGTTACTTGTCAATCTATTTGCGCTTAATACCCTCGTAAAGTGAACCGTAAAGTGAATTTTAAATTTCTATCGCTTGGTTTACATAACTATACGAAGTAGAAACCACTCTTGCACAGGGGAATTACAACTATATATGATTGTGTCGGTTATCTGTCCGCCAAGAAAGGAGTCCCTATGAGTAAAAATAAAAAGGGAAACGGACATCACCACCTGACACTGTCAGACAGGATATACATAGAATCAGA
>JAILEN010000088.1 GCA_024687655.1 Lachnospiraceae bacterium
ACACCAGCTTTGAGATCCCTACCATTATAGTATCGGTCACCGGGGCCCCCAGCTCCTCAGCCAGGATCGAGCCGGCACCATCCACCTCATCAGGCAGCTTTTCCCTGGCCTGCTCATCCACCACATCATATACCCACTCAGACACATATGTCTCCACAGCGCTGCCCTGCAGATTGGTGTAGACCGAGGGGGATACCCATGACACAAAGAAAAAGAAGAATATCCAGGACACCACGCCAAATACTATACCCAGTATCCCGCGCAGGAAGCCCACGATCATAAATCCCACCAGTATTATAATACAAGTTATGAATAATACATTTGTTCCCATCATTTCAGTCTGATCCTCCTGATCGCGCCCTTTTCTACCATCACATAACTCCGGGAACTCTCCCAGGGTATCATCTGGTAAAACCCCTCATTAAAATGGTAATTGAACTTCTCCACACCCAGGGGCGTAAAAATGGAAATGTCCTCACCATCCGTAAGCATCACTTCATCGTTCTTGTTAAACTCACACTTTGTATAGGCCGTATCCGTGGGCACAGTATACTTTTCCACGCCGGAGAGTGAGCATACCTTAAGCTCGTTGCCCTCGGAGCCCGTATAGACCATGCCTATGTAGGAATCATTATGGAAAACGCTGATGATACTGTTCGGCAAAAATATTTCCGCTCCCACCTTGGGTGAATCTCCCGGGGTATAGACCACGATCTCCGCATCCCCAAACGCCACCAGTCTGTCGTCATCCACAAAATCAATATCCGGGATCACCATGTCCGAATAGGAATAACTGGCAGTTATATTATCCTTTTGGGACGATCCCCCCTCTCCGAAGCCATAGAAATTGAGAGTGGTTTTTACATCTCCGTCGTTGAGGTTTATCAGGGACAGCCCCATGCTCTTGCCGTCGGATGATATGGCTATGGCTACCGGGTACCCAGTATTTGCAGTATGCACCTCGCCGGAGGCCACTGTACTGCCGTCCTGTGCATACACAGTGATATAACCCGTGCTTCCGTCCTGCATCAAAACCGCCGTCTCGCCACTTGCGGAGATATCTGCATCTACTATCGGAAGGGTTGTGGATATCTCACCGATATTTCCCGCCGAGGACTGAATGATCATCCTGGTACCCTGTCTGTCATATATCAGCAGGCGGTCCCCACAGCTCTCTATATGGGGCTCATCCATCTCATAGGTATAGTTCCAGATCAGATTGCCGCTGTAATCGGTGTAAAATGCACCGTCCCTGCTGTAAGACAGGAGATTCTCCCGAAAGTCTGTATACTTGGTCTCCGCCTCATTGGCCAGGCCCACCGACGACATTTCCTCGTAATCATCATAGGTGGCAAAGAGCCACAGCACCACCATTATCGCTGCCAGCACCAATGCTATGAGCACAAAAATCAGGGCGCGCTTTCCGTTAGAAAGTCCGCCCCGATCTGTATCAGCTTCTGTGGTCTCCTCAGAGATCTCTTCTGTTTCTACTTCGTATTCTTCCTGCATGTAATTATAAAACCTGCAAATAATAGGGTAAAGATCCTTCGCTGCGCTCAGGATGACACTGCGATCCCGCTGCGCTCAGGATGACACTGCGATACCGCTGCGCTCAGGATGGCAAAAAGTGTTCAGGACGACATACCATCAATATACGAATACTGCCACTCCATAGGCGGGCAGAGGATATGCCACGGAATACTCCCTGCCATCGCACTCCTGCTGCTCGGGGGTATAGGTCTGCTTTCTCTTTGTATCACTGCCGCCATACGCAGCCGCCTCGCTGTTGAGCAAAAGCTTGAGCTTTTTATTCTCAGGCACGCCCACGCGATAGTCTTCATATGCCATGGGCGAGAAGTTCACCACAAAGATCAGGTTGTTTTTGCCCGACTTTGCTTTTCTCACAAAGGAAAAGATATTCCTGTAGCTGTCATTGGAATTTATCCACTCAAAGCCCGCCCATGAGGAATCCTGCTCGTACATGGCCGGATACTTTCTATATATATGGAGCAGATCCTTCATCCAGTCATTTATGGCCTTGTTCTCCGGATTGTCCAAAAGATACCAGTCCAGCTCACGCTTTTCGCTCCACTCCTGATACTGGGCAAAATCCTGTCCCATGAACAAAAGCTTCTTGCCGGGATGACCCATCATAAAAGCATAGCCAGCCTTCAGGTTTTTAAACTTGTCTCCCTCCAGGCCGGGCATCTTGTTGATCATGGAGCACTTCAGATGGACCACCTCGTCATGAGACAGTACCAGAATGTACTTCTCATACTCGTTGTAGCTCATGGCAAAGGTCATCTTGTTGTGGTTGTCCTTGCGGAAGTAGGGATCCAGCTTCATGTAATCCAAAAAGTCATGCATCCATCCCATATTCCACTTAAATGAGAAGTTGAGGCCGTCATCCTCTACTGTGCCTGTAACCTTGGGCCATGCGGTGGACTCCTCAGCGATCATGAGCACGCCAGGATACCTGCCGGTGATAAGTGTATTGATATGCTTGAAAAACTCGATGGCCTCCAGATTTTCATTGCCGCCAAACTCATTGGCTATCCACTGGCCATCGCTCTTGCCGTAATCCAGATAGAGCATGGACGCCACCGCATCCACTCTGAGGCCATCCACGTGATAGGTCTCCACCCAGTTGATAGCACTGCCTATGAGGAAGTTTTTGACCTCATTTTTTCCATAGTCAAATATCTTGGTGCCCCAGTCGGGATGCTCGCCCTTCTTGGGATCTGAATACTCATACAGAGGCTCCCCGTCAAAGTCTGCCAGACCGTGAGCGTCACGGGGAAAGTGTGCGGGTACCCAGTCAAGGATGACTCCGATGCCCTTTTTATGGAGATAATTCACTAGGTACATGAAGTCCTTGGGTGTACCGTAGCGGGAGGTGGGTGCATAATAGCCCGTCACCTGATAACCCCAGGATCCGTCAAAGGGATACTCGGAGATCCCCATAAGCTCTACATGGGTATAGCCCATCTCCACCACATAGTCTGCCAGCGCCTTGGCAAATTCCTTGTATGAGTAAAAGCCGTCGTCCTCCCTGCCGGGGTGACGCTTCCATGAACCGGGATGAACCTCGTAAATGGCCATGGGCTTTTCATAATATGGAGTCTTGTCTTCCCTTTTTTTCATCCAGGCGTTGTCTGTCCACTTGTATCCGTCGGTGAAAAAGATCTTGGAAGCCGTCTCGGGACGCAGCTCTGCGCAGGTGGCGAAAGGATCCGCCTTGTACAACCGCTCACCGCCCTTTGTATAGATCAGGTACTTATACAGCTGTCCCTCTCTGGCCTCGGGAACAAATGCCTCATATATGCCCATTTCCCCGGGAGCTACCCTCTCCATGACATGAGCATTTTCGTTCCAGCCGTTGAAATCTCCAACCACACTGACTGCAGCAGCATGGGGAGCCCACACGTCAAAGACCACGCCCTCTACTCCGTCAACCACCACCTGGTGTGCACCCAGCTTGCGGAAGATGTCGTAGTGTGTAGCCTGACCGAATAAATAGCTGTCAAGTTCCGTAAAATTACTCATCCTAAAGTCCCCCTTATTTGCTTAGTCCATAAAGTCCTTTTCCCTGAGTATCAGTCTGCCGGCCTCATCATAGTGCTTGGACCCGAGTCTGCCGAAAAAGCCTCCCAGGCCGGCCCTCTCCACATGATCGATAGCCCTGTCGACTATCTCCTTTACCTCGGTAAGATAGGTGGGATGATCCGCCCGTCCGCAGAGGTTGATCTTGTCATACATGGCCAAAACGCCCATGTCATCTATACCGTAGCCCAACTCGGATGCATAGGTGCGTCCGAAGTCTACCAGCTCGTCAATGGTCATCACCGGAATGGATATCTTTTCGGTAAACATGGATGCAAACTGCCCGTTGGCGTTGAGCATCCGATCCAGATGAGACCTGGTATCCTCTAATATCACCAGCATGCCGGATGTGTCCTGCTGCATCAGAAGGGCCATGGTAACCGATGTGTCCCTGCTGATATTGCCGGCGTTTTCTACTATGAGGCTGCCCCCCGAAACCGCCGCAAAAAGCTTTTGTATATCCTTCTCGTTGAGCTTGCTGCCATCTATCCTGCCCACATTGCCTGAAAGCCTGCCGGTCTCCTTTTGCAGGACCTTGATCAGGTTCATGGCCATGGTGGTCTTGCCGCTGCCGCCTCCGCCATAGATCAGTACGTTGCCGGTGGCTGCGCTCTTTTCCTCGCCCAAAAGCTTGGCTCTGGTACGGTTTAAAACACGGCTCAGGGTCTTTTCCATGCCCACTATGGGAGTAAAATATGAAAAGACTTCCTTTTCCTCCTCGGAAAGCACCAGCTCCGTGTTTTCCGATTCCTCGACTTCCTTTTTGATCTCTGCCGCAACGTCTGCAACGGCCTTTTCCAGATCTATGGTGTTGCCGAGGTAAATGTCCTTTTCCTTCTCTGCATCGGCCTCGTTGGGGATCTCGTCACCCTCCAGCCGATCTATCTCCTCCTGTAGCATATCGTTGAGGTCGGATACCAGCTGGACTGCCTTGTCCATCTCGCTGACGGACTCCTCCTCTGCGGGAGTATCCTCCTCAGCCGGCTCGGCATCCTCGGGCTCCTCTGCCTCAGGCAAAGTGTCCCCGGTCTCTGTATCCTCTATATCCTCTGAAGCCTCCGGCTCCTCTGTGATCTCATCTCCTGCAGCCTCTGTAACCTCAGCCTCGGTGTCCTCCACTTCAGGCTCTGCTGCCTCATCCGGGCTGTCTGCCCCGTCAAGTGTCTGGGGCTCCCAGGGCTCAGGCGTCACTGCCTCGGGAGGTGGAACCACCACGGGGATCTCCAGCCCCACGCCGGTCTCAACTCCATCCTCTATCCTGGGTATCTTGAAAGTGTCCTGGCCATCAGTCTCAGGCTCCTCTGCCACCTCAGGTAGTGCCTCCTCAGTCTCGGGTTCCTCGGGCTCAGGCTCCTTGGATAGTATCTCCTCCCTGATAAGCTCCTGGGGGGTCATCCCCGCATCCAGCTTGGGAGTCACATCCTCCAGCCTGTCCATGATATAATTAGCTTCCTCAAGGGCCTTGGCCTTGGTCTGCTCAAATTTTTTCTGCCTGGCCTCCTCTAAAGCCGCTGCTGCTGCAGCCGCTGTCTTTTCCCACTGAGCCATGGCATCCGCTATGGTAAGCTGCCCCTCTATGGGCTGCTCCTCCACCACAGGAGTCTCCGGCAGTATCAGCTTGATCTGTCCGTCATAGCCTGTGGTCAGGTACTCCTGGAAACTGTTTTTAATAGACTCGTCCAGCTCCTGGGTCGCCTGCTTGTCCTCCTCGGGATCGCTCTTTTCATCGGGCTGCAGATGCAGATAGGGGAAATCCTCCACCAGTCCTCGGATGGCCTCCATGTTCTCGGATACATCCGCCTCCTCAGTGGCCTGCATGATCTCCTCGATGTTCTTTTTTATCTCTGCCTGGAGGTTTATCGTATTAAAACGGTCATTGCTGACTGCAACCTCGGGGATCTGTATGGGATGATGCAGTATCTCGCTGCTGCCAAACTCCTCTCCGGGTCTGATCTCAGTGATACCGTCCCGCTTCTGCTGTATCTGTCTGTACTTGTCCTCCTGGGCCTTGTCCAGCGGATGGTACAGCATCTTCATCTCCAGGGCCTTTTCCACATAGGGGCCCTCGCCAAACCAGAGTATTATCTCATCACAGAGGTCAATACACTTGTCAGCCTGGGATGTCTTGCGATAGAGGGCAGCCAGCTCGAAAGCCCACTCCTCCACAAAATCAACACCCTTGAGCTCCTCCAGTATGGAGATGAGAGTAAGATCGTCCGAGCCCTTGGCCCTGGCGATCTGGTAACGGATGATGTACTTGAGGCTGTCGTGGGGAGCGATCTCCACAAACTCGTCATAATACTCGCCGGCCTCGTCCAACTCTCCCAGCTCCACGCATACCAGCGCCAGCCGGTAGATGATCATCCTGCCGATGGGTGATCTCTCGTGTGCCATGACCAGAAGCTCCTTGGCCTCGTCGTACTTTTGACAGGCGGCATAGAGCTCGCCGGCCTGCATCATTATATTAACGTTGGGTACCTTTTTCCAGTTTTCTGCTAAAAGAGCGTCATAGGCCTCGTCAGTCCTGCCGGAGTCTATAAGCCCTCTGATCTCTTCTATTTTCGCTTTGTATTCTGCGCGATCCATTCTCTTTCCCCGGATTATAAAATCTACGGATTTAGTTTAACATATCTGAGCAATAAATCCTATTTATTTTCGCCGGAATCCCGGTCTTTTTTTTGCCTCAAAAACTTGGGTGTGGCCTCAGCCTTTCTCCTGGCCTCAGCCTCCGGATCCTTGGGTATGAAAGCGTTGTTGGCCTCGTCCACATGATCCAGATCGATATAGTCATAGGTGTTCTCCGGAAAATCTCTCTTCTTAAGGAGCCTCCGCGACAACCTGCCCACGATATAGTAGATCATGGCCATGGTGGGCACTCCCAAAAGCATGCCCGCAAAACCGAAGAGTCCGCCGCCCACAACGATGGAGACCACCACCCAGAAGGTGGAGATGCCGGTGGAATCTCCCAGGATCTTGGGCCCGATGAGATTGCCGTCCAACTGCTGCAGCGCCAGTACAAAGATCAAAAATACTATGCCCGCCCTGGGCTCCGTCAAAAAGATGATGATCACCGTGGGGATGGCTCCGATATACGGTCCGAATACGGGTATGATGTTGGTGACGCCTATGATCACCGAGGTCAGCACCTTGTAGGGCAGTCCCAGTATTATCATGCCGATGTAGCAGATGATCCCGATGATGATGGAGTCTACGATCTTGCCTATGA
>JAILEN010000098.1 GCA_024687655.1 Lachnospiraceae bacterium
GGCAGAAGCTTCAACAGGTTGAAGTCATCTCTGATGACTTCTTCAAGCTTCTGCCTCTGGCAGAAGCTTCAACACGCTCAGAATGACAGCATGTGGCTCCTGCGCTCAGAATGACAGCGAGGCGGAAATCCGCCCCCCGTATCACCATCTGTATGCAAAAGCCATGAGCGAAAATGCCATGAGCTGCTGCGCCAGATAATAACTCACATGGTTCAGGATCACGTAATGGGGCTTGGTACCCATCTTTCCGAAATACATGGGGACCAGCGTAATATCCGATATCAAAAATGCCAGCTGTCCCGCCGCCAGACATACGAACACGGGAAGCAGCACATATGCCAGTGAAGGAAGCATGGCAGGATCATAGTATCCCGTAGCCGCACCCGCCTCGTTGTATGCCGCCTCCGCAGCCTCGATGGCTACCTTGGTGCCTCTCCATAAGCCTATGGCCAAAAACGAATCCATGGACAAAAGTCCTGCATAGCCTGAAAGGATCCCGGTATATCTGCCGAAATGGAAGCCCAGCTTCCTGCCGCCAAAGGCTACAATAAGGGCCATGAAAACGGCACCTGCCAGAGCATACAATATATACTTTTTATCAGCCACATATGATATCTTCATTATGGCTATGATATTGCATACATGGTTCAGACCGAAGCTGATGATGCCCGCAAACATGAGCATCACTTTTTTGTCCTTATTGATATGCGACAGTCCCAGCGTCAGATCTCCAACCATACCGAAAACCAGACCGATCACGATCATAAACCGAAAGACCGTCTCGCCTGCCACCGGTGGATTATCATAGAGCCTGGCATTTAGCACATTAGCCAAAATGGCAATGAGAACAATACATGCCGTGGCAGTGGTCTTGAGTATCACGTCCGTTTTGGAATAGCCCTCGATGCGTACCAGCATGAAAGCGATGGCCGACGCCCATAATGCAAATATTAATACTCCAATTAAAGTTATCATTATTCTTACCTATATCTCATGTATAAAAAGTCCGCTGCGGAGCTTGGGCTCAAACCAGGTGGACTTGGGAGGCATGAGCCGTCCCGCATCAGCTACGGCAAAAAGCTCCCCGATGGAAGTGGGATACATGCCGAAAGCCACCTTCATATCATTTTCGCAGCGGCGGCGAAGTTCCTCAAAGCCCCTGATACCGCCAATAAAATCTATCCGATCATCAGTGGTGGGATCCGCTATACCCAAAATGGGATCCAGCACGTAGTTCTGCAAAAGTGCCACATCCAGTCCGTCTACCGGATCGTCATTTTTAACCCCCTCAACAAACTCAAAAAGATACCAGGTCCCACTTAAATATACGACGAACTGGCCTTTTTTTTCAGGGTGTAATATGTTTTGTGACTTTTTGATCTCCGATGCGACCTGAGTGATACGCTCCATAAAGTCCTCTTCGGACAGGCCATTCAGATCCCTGACTACGCGGTTGTAATCCATGATAGCAAGCTCCTGCTCAGGGAAGAGCACGGACAAAAAGAAGTTGAACTCCTCGCTGCCGTCATAGTCGGGATGCTCACCACGTCGCTTCTGTCCCACCTTGACAGCGGAAGCTGCACGGTGGTGACCATCTGCGATATAGATACTGTCAGTGTCGCCAAAACTCTTTTCTATGGTGTCAATATCGCCGCTGTCACGGATGACCCATACTCTGTGGCGCACGCCGTCATCAGCGGTAAAATCATATTCACACTTTTCAGCCGTCACCCGCTTGGTGACCTCGTCAATGTCCTGTCTGTTCCTGTAGGCCAAAAAGATGGGGCCGGTCTGAGCATTGCACTCATCCACATGGCGTATGCGGTCACGCTCTTTTTCTGCACGGGTATTCTCGTGTTTTTTTATGATCCCCTGCTCATAGTCATCTATGGAAGCGCAGGCCACGATGCCTGTCTGAGACCGTCCGTCCATTGTAAGCTCGTATATGTAATAACAGGGGGCATCCTCACGGATGAAATAACCCTCGTCAACCCACTGCCAGAGCATGTCATGGGCGCGCTGATAAACTATGTCCTCATAGGTATCCACGCTGTCGTCGTAATTGGTCTCGGCCCTGTCGATGCGCAAAAAGCTGTGGGGTTTGTGCTTTACCTCGCGGCATGCCTCTGCCCGGTTGTATACGTCATAGGGCAACGCTGCGATCTGATCAGCATACTCACGTGCCGGACGGATTGCTTTGAATGGTTTTATGGTTGCCATGATCATCTCCTTAAAAGATCCTTCGCTAGGTTGAAGTCATCTCTGATGACTTCTTCAAGCTTCTGCCTCTGGCAGAAGCTTCAACACGCTCAGGATGACATGTCATTCTGAGGGCGAATAAAGTTGACATTCTTCGAATGCCAACAACTGCCCGAAGATCTTACATTCCCGTTTTTACTACATGGACTCCGACGCACTCCTCAATAGCCAGAAGGTTGTCGATGACTTCCTGGGTCAGAGGGCCGTCCAGATCCAAAAGTGCATAGGCCCAGTCACCCTTTGACTTGTTGTTCATGTCTGCGATATTGATACCCGCATTACCGATAACAGAGGTATACTTACCGATGACACCCTTGGAATTAACATGCAAGAAGCCTACGCGGCTCACCGTCTGGCACACGCCCAGATCACAGTCGGGGTAGTTAACGCTGTTGTGGATGTTACCGTTTTCAAGATAATCCATAACCTCCTCAACGGCCATCTCTGCGCAGTTTTCCTCGGCCTCCTCGGTGGATGCGCCCAGATGAGGAAGAAGGATCACGCCGTCCTTGCCTGCGGTGACAGGATTGGGGAAATCGGAAACATAGTGACGTACTCTGCCGGAAGCGATGCCGTCTAAAACTGACTTCTCATCCACTAAAAGGTCACGGGCAAAGTTTAAAATGATAACGCCGCGCTTCATCTGCTCGATGGCTGCACGGTTGATCATCTGCTTAGTGCTGTCTAAAAGGGGCACATGGATGGTGATGAAATCGCACTCGCGGTAGATCTCTGTCACATCACTGATGTGCTTGACGCTGCGGGAAAGGTTCCAGGCTGCCTTGACGGAAATATAAGGATCGTAGCCGTATACCTCCATACCCATATGAGTAGCGGCTGTAGCCACGCGTACTCCGATGGCACCCAGTCCGATAACGCCCAGCTTCTTGCCAGCGATCTCTGTGCCGGCAAATTCCTTTTTGGCCTTTTCCATGTTCTTGGAGATGTCGGGATCAGAAGCATTCTCCTGCACCCACTGTGCACCGCCCAGGATATCACGTGAAGCCAAAAACATGCCTGCAAAAACCAGCTCCTTAACGCCGTTGGCGTTGGCACCGGGGGTATTGAAAACCACGATGCCCTTCTTGGCGCACTCATCCAGAGGGATGTTGTTGACGCCTGCGCCGGCACGGGCCACACACTTGAGATTCGCAGGAAGCTCCATGTCGTGCATCTTTGCGGAGCGGACCAAAATGGCGTCTGCCTCATTTATGTCCTTGGTCTCCTTGAAATTGGTATTGAAATTGTGAATGCCCTTGTCCGAAATGGGGTTCAGGCAGTGATAATTGAACATTGTATTCCTCCTTTAAGATGCTTCCGCCCTCCGGGATGACAGCCAACTGTCATTCTGAGCGCAGCGAAGACTCTTTACTTATTGTTTTTTTCAAAGTCCTCCATAAACTGGACCAGCTTCTCCACACCCTCGATGGGCATTGCGTTGTAAATGGAAGCACGCATGCCGCCTACGGTGCGATGACCCTTGAGGTTTACAAAGCCTGCTGCCGTAGCCTCAGCCACGAACTTTTTATCCAGCTCCTCATCACCTGTAACAAAGGGAACGTTCATAAGAGAGCGGTCCTCCTTTACCACGGTGCCCTTGAAAAGCTCAGACTTATCCAAAAACTCATAGATGACTGCTGCCTTGCGCTCATTGTGAGCCTTCATGCCGGAAAGGCCGCCCATGCGCTTGATCCAGCCGAACACCAGCCCGCAGATGTAGATGCCGTAGCAGGGAGGTGTGTTGTAGAGGCTGTCGTTATCAGCCTGAGTCTTCCACTTGAGCATGGTGGGTGTGCCCGCTAAAACGTCGTCACGGATCAGGTCCTCACGGATGATGGAGATGACCACGCCGGCAGGTCCAATATTCTTTTGAACACCGCCATAGATGACGCCATACTTTGTCACGTCCACAGGCTCGGATAAAAAGCATGATGACACATCAGATACCAGATCCTTGCCCTTTGTATTGGGAAGAGTCTTATACTTTGTACCATAGATTGTATTATTCTCGCAGATGTATACATAGTCCATATCGTCGGTGATGGGCAGGTCGCTCACATCGGGGATGTATGAAAATGTCTTGTCGGCTGAGCTGGCGAGCTCAACGGCATCTCCATAGATCTTTGCTTCCTGATATGCCTTCTTTGCCCATTGTCCGGTGATGATATAACCGGCTCTTTTGTTCTTCATAAGGTTCATGGGAACTGCCGCAAACTGCTGTGATGCGCCGCCCTGAAGGAAAAGAACCTTATAATTGTTAGGGATCCCCATAAGGTCACGAAGATCCTGCTCTGCAGTTTTGATGATGTCGTCATAAACCTTGGATCTATGGGACATCTCCATAACGCTCATACCGCTCCCGCGATAATCCATCATCTCGTCTGCTGCCTGTTTTAATACTTCCTCTGGAAGTACTGCCGGTCCGGCCGAAAAATTGTAGACTCTGCTCATGATCGTATCCTTCCTTATTCTAAGATTTCCCCTCAAAACATTTAAAATAGGGTATGCATACGCATACCCCAGTATCATACAATATTTTTTTAAAATTTACAACCTTTCCACTATCAAATCTCCCATGCGGGCGGTACCCACCTGCTCAAGGCCTGTGGTGTCACCATCCTGGGGCATGATGTCCCCGGTGCGGTAGCCGTCACGCAAAACCTGACGGACTGCATTTTCAATGGAATCAGCCTCTGCATCCAGATCGAAGCTGTAACGCAGCATCATGGCTGCGGACA